>JBPCJY010000040.1:0-20408 GCA_051004815.1 Ktedonobacteraceae bacterium | reverse complement strand
TCCTGTCATTCGGACCGCCGCGCAAACTCTTCGGGCGACCCCGACGGAAGATTCTGCGCGGCGCTCAGAATGACATTCCCCCTCGCCCATGCCTTTCCCCAAAAACCTACCAGTGAAAGACCACCCGCCCATCCCCAGGGTACCCTGGAGATGGGCGAAGTGCGGCTTCCGTGAAATGAAGCCAGATGGGCGTTTCGCGCTTGATATCTCTCCCATGATACGCTACACTAGGGGAAACTTAATGGAGAGCAGGGGCTAACGGGGGAGAGATGAGCGAAACAGCGTTACGGGCGTATTTGAACGGCATCGAAAAGTATTATAAAGCGGGCATAGCCACCGAACATACATATAGGGGAACATTACAAGAACTTTTGGAGGGGATGGGGACTGGCATAGCCGCCACCAATGAGCCAAAACGGGTGAAGTGTGGCGCACCGGACTACGTGATAGAGCACGATAACCTGACTATTGGCTATGTTGAGGCCAAGGATGTGGGCATCGCGCTGGACAAGATTGAGAAGGATGAGCAACTGGGGCGTTATCGCCGCGCCCTCGATAACCTCATCCTCACGGACTACCTGGAATTTCGCTGGTATGTGAAGGGCGAGAAGCAGATGACCGCCCGTTTGGCAACGCCACGCTCGGATAAACGCCTGCCGTGGGATAAAGATGGAGCGAAACAGGTCGAGCAATTGCTGCACACATTCCTTGGTCATAGCGCGGAACCCATCCGTAAACCACAAGAACTGGCACAGCGTATGGCACGCCTGGCCCATATGATCCGCGATATCATTGTCGAAGCTTTTGAAAAGAGGGAAGCATCGAACAACTTGCGTGACCTCTATAGCGCGTTCAGGGAAGTGCTTTTACCCCAACTCAGTGGGCCAGAATTTGCCGACATGTTCGCACAGACGCTGGCCTACGGCCTCTTTGCCGCACGCTATAACCATAGCGGGAAGAGGCCTTTTCGGCGCGAGGACGCGGCTAAAGAGATACCACGTACCAACCCCTTCTTGCGCAAGCTCTTTGGCACCATCGCTGGCCCCGACCTGGATGATGAACCATTCGTCGGCTTTGTGGACGAACTGGTGCAGATACTGGCCGTCACCGATATGGACACCGTTCTGGCTGATTTCGGCAAACGCACACGCCAGGAAGACCCCATACTGCACTTCTATGAAACCTTCATTGTGCAGTATGACCCCAAAGTACGGGAACTGCGTGGTGTCTATTACACGCCTGAGCCGGTTGTCTCGTACATCGTGCGCTCGGTCGATCACCTGCTGCACACCGCCTTTGATTGCCCTGATGGCATTGCTGATACCTCCGTGACCTCCTATACTGCCACAGATGAGCAGGGCAAGGCAGTAACGGTAACATCGCCTCGTGTGCTGCTGCTCGACCCGGCCTGCGGCACAGGCACTTTTATGTACCACATCATCGGGCATATTCGTGAAACGTTCCGGCAGACGGGCAATGCGGGCATGTGGCCGGGTTATGTACGCGAACACCTGTTGCCGCGTATCTTTGGCTTCGAGCTACTGATGGCTCCCTATGCCATGGCCCACCTGAAGATCGGCATGCAACTCGCGGCCATCGACCTGCCAAAAGCAGAAAGAGAGACCTGGTCATACGACTTCAAGACGGACGAACGCCTGGGCCTCTTTCTCACCAATACATTGGAGGAAGCCGTCAAGCGTTCCGGCGTCCTCTTTGGCCGCTATATTTCCGACGAGGCCAATGAAGCCGCGAAAGTAAAGCAAAGCTACCCCGTGATGGTGGTAATTGGCAATCCGCCCTACTCTGGTCACTCGGCGAACAAGGGACAATGGATTGCTGATCTGCTGCACGGGAAAGATGCTTTGACTGGCAAGGCCATAGGAAACTACTTTGAGGTTGATGGCAAACCGCTGGGAGAACGCAACCCTAAATGGCTCAACGATGATTATGTCAAGTTCATCCGCTTTGCCCAGTGGCGTATCGAGCAAACAGGCTATGGCATCCTGGCCTTTATCACAAATCATGGCTACCTGGATAATCCAACCTTTCGCGGTATGCGCCAGAGCCTGATGCAGAGCTTCGACGAAATCTATGTCCTTGATCTACACGGCAACAGCAAGAAGAAGGAACGCTCGCTCGATGGCACAAAAGATGAGAATGTCTTTGATATTCAACAAGGGGTTGCCATTGGCCTCTTTGTAAGGCGTCCTGGTACAGCCGGTTCGTCCCGCCAGGCCACTGTGTACCACAGTCATGTATGGGGTTCGCGTGCCGTGTATGAAAAAGCTGATGAAGGACAGAGGCTTGTTGGCGGCAAATATCATTGGCTTGCTGGACATGATGTAACTACTACAAGGTGGACTTCTTTGTCTCCTGAGTTCCCTTTTTATCTATTTGTTCCTCAAAATGTTGATTTGAGAACGGAATATGAACGAGGTAAGAACCTCATAGAAATAATGCCTATCAATGTTCTGGGTTTCCAAACCCATCGGGATCACTTCGCTATTGATTTTGACGAGAACAGACTATACAAACGCATGGGCGAAATGCGTAGTAAGCATACTTCTGATCAGGAGTATGCAGAAAAATACAATCTCACTAACAGTCCTGGTTGGCAGGTGGCTGAGGTTAGACAGAAAATTCGTTCAGATGCAGATTGGCAAACCCATATTGTACGCTGCCTTTATCGTCCCTTCGATTGGCGTTATTGTTACTTTAGTGATGCTATTATGGAACGCCCTCGTCGAGAGATGATAAACCATGTAGCAGGCAAGGATAATATCTGCATTGGGTTGGGTCGTCAAGGAATTGCAGTTAACGATCCTATATGGTCATTAATTGCTGTATCTAAAGAGCCTATTGATGCTAATATATTCAGACGTGGAGGGATTAATGTCTTTCCACTCTATAAGTATCCAGATACTAATGCAAGCCTTTTTGACCTCAATGGACCCTCTAATGCGCCTCATGGTCGCCATCCCAACCTCACTCCATCATTCATCGCAGACTTCTCAAACAGACTCAAGATGCAATTTATCGCGGATGGCAAGGGAGACTTACAACAAACCTACGGGCAGGAGGATATCTTCAACTACATGTACGCCGTTTTTCATTCACCGATGTATCGGACACGCTACGCTGAATTTCTCAAGATTGATTTCCCACGTTTACCGCTTACCTCGAATGCTGACCTGTTTCGTGAGTTATGCGAACTGGGTGCTAGACTGGTAGGGCTGCACTTGATGGAAAAGATTGGGGATATCAGCACGAGGTATCCAGGGAAAGGCAACAATGTTGTTGAGAAGGTAGACTATACCCAACCTGCCGCTCATCCAGAGCAGGGCCGTGTCTGGATTAACAAAACGCAGTATTTTGAGGGTGTACCGCCGGAGGTGTGGGAGTTTCATGTTGGCGGCTACCAGGTCTGCCACAAGTGGTTGAAGGATCGCAAGGGCCGTGAGTTGTCGTATGCCGATATCCAGCACTATCAACGCGTCGTGGCAGCTCTGGCAGAGACGATTGCGCTGATGGAACAGGTTGATGAGGTGATAGAGGAGGGTGGAGGATGGCCGATGGGGTAATTACCGCGTCCATCGCCGCACCCTGCCTGGGGCAGAGTGCAGTGATGGACGCGGTGAACCATGCGCTGGCTTATTCAACTATTACACCGAATTATGTATCTTTTTCACTCTTCCCAAAAGCCTCGCGTAAGCCTGCGGCGGCATCTTCGAGGGCTTGTTTGCCCTGATTCACCATGCCTCTAAAGCTGACGAAACCATGAATCACGCCATTGTAGCGTTTAGCCGTGACCTGGTTGCCCGCTTCGCGCAGGCGGTTCGCATACATCTCGCCCTCGTCTCGCAGGGGATCATATTCTGCCGTAATCACCATCGCCGGTGGCAAGTTGCTCAGGTCCTGCGCTCGCAAAGGCGAGGCGTGGGGATGTTTCGTATCGTCCTCGCTGGTCACGTAGAGATCCCAGAACCACACCATGTCATCTGCTGTGAGGAAATACCCCGTGGCATTTTCCCGGGCAGAAGGAGTATTGAGAGTATAATGATCGGTGACAGGATACATCAGTAACTGGTAGACCAATCGGGGGCCACCCCGGTCGCGCGCCATCAGTGCGACAACCGCTGTCAAATTCCCGCCCGCGCTATCACCGCCGACTGCAATGCGTTGGGCATCGCCGTTGAAGTTGTCGGCATGGTCTGCTGCCCAGCGCGTCGCGGCGTAGCAATCTTCTGGGGCAGCCGGAAATTTGTGTTCCGGGGCCAGGCGATAGTCGACCGAGATGGTAATACAATCGGCCAGGTTGGTAAGCACGCGGCATACAGCATCGTGGCTATCGATATTACCAAGCACCCAGCCTCCACCGTGAAAAAAGACCAGCACAGGGAATGGCCCTGCTCCTTTCGGCGTGTAGATGCGCACGGGAATCTGGCCCCCGGGCCCCGGTATCTCGCGATCTTCAACGCTGCTGACATCTTGCGGTTCTCCCGCCATCGCAGCCATGCTGGTCAGTCCGGCGCGAGCATCTTCGATGGACATAGCAGACAACGGCGGACTGCCAGTAGCAGCCATCATGTCCAGCAATCCCTGGACTTGTGGATCAAGCGGCATTGTTGACTCCTTTTAGTGAATGGTTTGCAAGCGAGATTGACGTTAGGAGAGCAAACTCTTCCTTTCCTCAAAGAATTATACCACGTGGGTTACCACGATGGAAAATAGAGATGAATACAGACCGTGGATTTTTGGCATTGACAATCGATGGATGCTCTTTTACAATGAATTCAACTACAACAGGAAGCTCTGCTTACGCGGCTTTGAAGGGATGAAGGTATTAAGGTTATGATGATCGACTGTGGCAAGCTGAATGATGGGAGATGGTTGAGCAAGGGTAATGGGGTGGCTCTCTCTAAAGTTGTTCTCTAGACAGACATGTAAAGCGGTCATAGGAAGGAACGAATCTCTTGCGTGAAAGGAGCGTGAATCTTGCTACCATTCTTGCCTTTACACTCTCCTCTTATCGTTCACGTCCGCGATGCCATTATTGCAGGCTCTACTGGCAGAATGGCAATGTTGCTCGTTATTTATGCAGGCCCCTTGATTGGATTGCCAAGAATTGATGTGGTCAGCTTGCTCGGCTCGATAGCGGCTCCCAACAAGCAAGATGCGGTGACGCTCGGCGGTGCTATCCATTTTGCCATGGGCGTTCTCTTCGCTCTGCTCTATGCTGGCTTATGGAGTGTGGGCATTGGCAGTGCCACATGGGAATGGGGACTGCTCTTTGGCGCAGTACACGGCGTCCTGGTTATTGTGCAACTCTTTGTCATGAGGCGTGTATTTCCGCAGCTCGCTGACCAATTCAACACGTTCTCAGTGATGCTTTCAATCCTCATCAACCACATGATCTTTGGATTGGTCGTTGCCGTGGTCTACGTTACGTAGTGCATTACGCTGGATTCAGCCTATTTTATTTGATGAACAAGGGAGGGTCTTTAATGGCTAAAACACTTTCGGGAAAGGCACGCGCCTTTCTGCAAGAGGAGCAGCGTTTCGCGGTACTGGCAACCATCAATGCCGATGGGAGTCCGCAACTCACGACGATGTGGTATCTGCTCGAAGGCGATGAGATTGTCATGAACACCAAGGTTGGTCGCCTCAAGGAGCGCAACATGCGCCGTGAGCCGCGCATATCTGTCTGCTTCGAGGAGGGCTATAGTTATATTACGATCAGTGGCAAAGTTGAGATGATCGACGATGCCCAAACGGCGCAGGCTGATATCGAACGACTGGCAACGCGCTATCATGGGGCCGAATATGCCAGGCAGCAGATGGCAAACCAATTCTCCAAGGAACAGCGCGTCACATTGCGCCTGAAATGCGATCATGTGACAGAGTATTTCTAAGCACAGAAATCGCAACCATAGACTACCATGTTGGCCGTAGTCGATAAGATTTCATACCATTCCCGGAAGCATTTATAAGACGATGTAAGTCCGCACGCAGCATGTTCATATGTTCAGGACCTAACATTTCAGTCCAGCGACCCTCGAGCCTGGCAAAAGTCGCTTCAACTGCCTGGATACAATCCCAACCCTTTTGCGTGAGAATGACAAGCTTGCCACGTTTGTCGTTGGGAAGCGGTTTTCGTGTCACGTAGCCGTGATCCTCGAGGAAGTCTATCATCTGGCTGGCGGCTTGCTTGGTAACACCGAGATGTTCAGCTAGTTCATTGCCGGTAGCTCCGTGCGGCGCAAGCAATTGAAAGACGAAACCGTGTGCTGGCCGAAGATCGCCATATCCTATGCTGGCAAGCTCGGTATGGAGGTCTTCGACCAGGATACTCCAGGCCATTGCCAAGAGCATGACAAGTTCGTAGCCAGTGGATGATGTATCGGCCATAGCGTATGTGCCTCCTCTGTTTGTTGCAGCGAGGGTATGTTGTAGGGACAGCACCCTGTCCGGGGGACAGGTAATAACGCGGGGTTGTGGACGTGGGGGCCTTGTGCCTGTCCTGGTGGGGGTCTGAAACTTCCCACAGGACGAGGACAAGCACAAGGCCCGCCGCCTCCACCACAACCGCCCCTTGTCCCTACTCACATCTTCCCGCCTTCCCTTTGGCAAAAAATGAAACGCATCCCAAATAAAATAGTCAAGTAGCTTGACAAAGTTGTCTCTTCCATGTTATTATAGCAATGTAGTCAAGTAGCTTGACCAATTTGCAAAAACGCAGAGAACACAAGGAGAATATCCCATGCCTGTTGTACGAACGACGAATGCTCCAACGTTTACTGTTGATGGTTTTCATATGACTGGATTAACCGCACCGAGCCGTGGTGCAAGCGAACTTTGTACGTGGCTGCTGGAGATCGAGCCACATGCAAAGAGCGAGGCGCATTGGCTCGACCATGAAGAGGTCTTTGTCCTGCTGGACGGCACCATTACCGTCTCTGTGGCAGGTGAGAACTTTGAGCTGCATAGCGGAGACGCCCTCAATGTTCCTGCACACTCGCTGCTGCAACTCACCTGTACGGCGGATGAGGCTGCTCATGCCGTTGTCTGCCTCCCCGTCGGCGCACATGGCACGATGGCCGATGGACACGAGGTCGGAACGCCGCCATGGGCGCAGTAAATTCTAGTCTTCTTCTACAAGCGTGATGCTGCCAGTCGAGCCATCCACCTGAATCATCTGTCCGCTGTGGATACGCTCGGTGGCTCCCGCAACGCCAACGACGGCTGGTATGCCATACTCACGAGCGACCACCGCTCCATGTGACATAGACCCACCCATCTCCATCACCAGACCGCCCGCCGTCAGGAAGAGCGGGGTCCAGCCAGGATCGGTCGAAGGAGCGACGAGGATTTCCCCTGGCTCCAGGTAAGCACCAACAGGTTCAAGAATCACACGAGCCTTTCCAGTTATGCTCCCTGCCGAAGCCGGGGTGCCTCGTAACGTGTCATCACCCATCTCGCTTGTAGGTAGTTCAGCGGTTGGCTCTGTGCCATCAGAGAGCAGGACTCGTGGTACATGGCGACGATGCATCTCCTGCTCATAACTGGCGCGACGTTCGCGCACAAGAGCACGCAGATCCTCTCCGGCCAGGGCTGCACGCGCCTCTGGGAGAGTGATAAAGAAGATGTCTTCGGCCTTCTCCAGTCGTCCGGCCTGTGCTAACTCTTCTCCCACTGGCCAGAGCAGTGCGCGGCAATGCGCAAAGAGCAAGATGAAGAAGTATTTCGGGACTTCGCGTATACCCGTCAGTTCACGGATGCGTTGCAGATCGAAACGTACCAGTTTGCCGTAGAACCAGCCTTTGCGCCTGGCACGCTGGGTCAGTTCCGTCACCATTGCCTGGGCCGCTTGCGCACCACGTTCGAACTGTACATCCGGTGCCAGTGCGGGATTCGTGAGCTGCAAGTAGTTGGCAAGCACGCCCAGAATATGCGTAGGGTCTTCCGACCAGCGTGCTAAGCCCAGATCAATCTCAGCCACGCCTCGATGTCCATAGGTACGCAAGAATTCGGCTAATCCCTGCTGTAATAGAGGTGGAAGCTGTCCCTCACGGTATGCTTGCGCCAACTGCTCAGGTGGGGTTTCCCTTACCTTGTCTGCCGCCGCAGGGTTGGCGCGTATCTGCTGGGCCAGTGTCCAGAGCGACAGGTCCATCTCGGTCGTTGGATTATATGGCAGGCTCCGTAGGACGGTCTGCACTTCATCAGGGGTTGCGATCTTTTTCAGGAGCCTATTCGCCAGCACCGCCGACGCGATTCCGGCAAATGCTGTTGGCAAAGCAGTGCGTGCCACACGCCTAATATCGAGGAAGATACTGCGCTCGAAGGCGTCCAGACGGTCAGTGGAACTCGCTCCAGCAGAGACCAGGCGTTGTTGACGCAGGTACACCTCCAGCCTGGCAAGCCTCTTGCGTGCCGCAGCCGGACGGAGCAGTGACCTCACCAGCAGCAGGGGTATTCTTGTGTGGAGAGCTATTGGGACTATCTTGCGCAGAGTAGGCCATTTCGATGTGGTGGGGGGTGCTAAACGTGGATCAGCGATCAGGTGCTTGAGGATGACCGCACTTTGTGCCTCCATACCCTGCAAGAGCCGTGTCACAACCTCACGCCCAAGGGCATTGCGCAGGGCCGGCGTTACATCAAGGAAGAGACGCTGACTTATCTCAACCACGAACGGGAGACCAGCCACGGGATCTTGGGCTGGTTTGCCCACTATAAATGTAGCGATAGCGGAACTTATCAGGCGAAAGGCTTGTATGCCCATTGGTGTGAGTGGTCGATACACCCCTTGAAGAACACTGATCGATACGTACACACTCAGCTCATCATCTGTCATGGGCGCGTTGGCCGGGAGAGGATAGAGCGTGGTAATCGGTCGTGCTTGTGTCAGCCAAAGTTTCCCGGCGATATCAATGGCCCATTCGGTATCTTGAGGGGCGTGATAGTAAGCCTCAACCTGTGCTCCTATGTGTGCCAGTGCGAGCACTTGCTCGTCGATAAGACACGCGTACTCGCTCTGCCCTGCACGCTCGATGCGTTGTGTCCCACCACCGGGCAACGCTTGAATGACCACGCGTTTATCGCCTAGTTGCCGCTCGACAATCTCTCCACTCTCCGTGTTGACGACAAAGTGATCGGGGTTGACCGCACCAGAGACCACCGCCTCTCCCAGCCCTGGACTGGCATCGATAACCGCCTGGCGTCGTTTCCCTGTGAGCGGATTAGCGGTAAAGAGCACGCCCGCGACGGCGACATCAATCATCTGCTGAATGACAACGGAGAGACTGACGCCACGTGGATCAATATGGTTATTCATGCGATAACTCACCGCCCGCTCGCTCCAGAGCGAGGCCCAGCAGCGTCGCACCGCATCCAGCAGGGCATCTTCACCAACAATGTTGAGGTAGGTATCCTGCTGTCCGGCAAAACTGGCAAAAGGGAGATCCTCTGCCGTGGCCGAGGAGCGCACAGCCACGGGAATGGGCAGACCATGCCCAAGAGAAAGATATGCGGTACGCACAGCAGCGGCGAGTTCCGCGGGGAATGAGGCCTTGAGCAGACGCTCACGGATGGTTGTGGCAAGCTCAGCGTACCGTACCTGTCCGGCCTCGCTTGCCAGTTCGGTCAGAAGCGCGGTCAGGTCAGCATTCGCGGCGATCTGCATATATGCTTCAGTGGTGACACAAAAACCTGGTGGGACGGGCAATCCCGCACGCGTAAGTTCTCCCAGATTGGCTCCCTTGCCGCCCACTCGTGGGAGTTGAGCATAATCAATTTCCGCAAAAAAGAGCACGTATGGTGCTTTCTCACTGTTCTGAGATGGCATTGATTTCTGTGTACTGCTCATATACGCTTCCTTCTCCAAGGTCTATGAATGGTCTGTAGGTTGCTTGCTACGTGCTATTAAGGCGTTAAGTATTTTTATTAATTAACTCATAAATTAATTATAAGATAGAAGGGAAAGAAAAGTCAAGGGGTGTCTGCTGAGTTTTCAGCAGACACCCCTTGTTCCGATCAGTTGCGTTCCAGGTAAGGGATGAGCTATGCTTCTACCTGGTACTCGTCCCAAACACCCTGTAAGGCCGTATCTCCTGGAACATTGCTGTAGATGGAATAGATGGTCATATCATTCTCCCATCCCAGCGATTGCCAGAAAGCCCGCTGTTCCTCCTCTTTTGGGCTTTCTTTCTCGATACCGATCCGTGTATGAACACTCCTCGCTCCTCGTCCTTGTATGAAAGTGACAGCCTGTCTCACCAATTCGGCCTGAACTTCTTGCCAGTTTGGATTAGATTGCACGTACAGTTCCTCAATTTCGCCCATTAGCCCTGGCATCACAGGATGGCTGGTCACGCTACATGTGACGAAGCCGATGAGGATAAGCTGTTCTTCAGCCACGAAGCAGTGGACGGCTTGATGGGTGGCATACTGCTTGAGGTTAGCAAGGATGAGTTGTGCAGATGATGCTGGAAGCGGTGTTCCTGCTTCTACACACATTTGTGACCATAAATCACGAACGCGTTCAGCTTCGCGTTCGTCCATGTTTCTGATCTGAGCCATAGTAGCGATTCTCCTTCGTATGACATGGTCGTGTTCTATCCGTAGTGAAAGTGAGTGGATATGAGGGATTAGCCCTCTGAGGATCAGCAAAGGAGGTGCGCGAACGCGAGAAAAAGTACCAGCCAGGACTGGCACTCGAAAGTCTGGCTCAGTTCTGCCATCAGTGATGACAGTGAGAGAGCACCTGGCGTGAATAATCTAGATGATTCGAGCGTGCAAGTACATACTTTGACCTTCAGAATGATTGCGTATGGATTCTTCCTATGTTCTCCATAGAGTATGGCATGATCGCTTTCCATCTGTCAAGACATGGATCTGACAAGCTGACAATCCACTTACTTGAAGAGCAAGCCCCTGACGACTTTCCCGACGGCGTTTTTCGGCAGTTCGGTGCGAAACTCGATGCGCTGCGGCACCTGGTAGTCTTCCAGACGCTCACGAGCATAGACCAGTAACTCCTCGGCGGTAACTTGTTGGCCACGTTTGACGACAACAAAGGCTTGTATGAACGGGGATGTCGGCGTACCGGGGGTACTGAACATACTTGTAGCGTTACTATTATCCTTTTCTGCTGGCGGCAGCATGCTCACCACTGCCACCTCAAGGACTTTGGGGTGTTCGTACAAGACCTCCTCCACCTCGCGAGAATAGATTTGGTGTGTGCCGGAGATGGTCAGATTCTGCTTGCGATCAATGAAGGTAAAGAAGCCATCCTCGTCCATCTGCGCCACATCGCCTGTATGTAGCCAGCCATCGCACAGTGCCTGCGTTGTCTCCTCTGGCATCTGCCAGTAGCCCTGCATGATCTGTGGCCCACGAATCAGCAGTTCGCCCACGCCGCCTGCTGGGAGAGGTTCACCGGTATCCAGATCGACAATCCGCGCATTCGTGCTGGGTAAGGGAAGGCCAATACTGCCAACGCGCCGTTCGCCTTTGTAGGGATCGACGTGCGTCAAGGGAGAGGCTTCCGTCAAGGCATACGCCTCTATCAGATGTCCGCGTGTCAGCTTCTCAAACGCCTCTTGCACCTCAACGGACAATGGGGCTGAGCTACTGATACAGACGCGAATGGCTGAAACGTCGTAGCTGCGCACGTTGGGATAATTTGCCATCTCAAGCAGGAGACCGGGATAGCCGATGAGCATACCGGGTTGATAGCGTTTGATTGCTTCGAGGACCACATCTGTACGCGTTGTTGGTACCAGGAGTAGTGAGCCGGCCAGAGCAATCGCCGCGTTCATTCCGGTGGTAATGCCATAGATATGCGAGAGAGGGAACATGGAGAGGATGACCTCGTGTCCCCGCGAGGCATCGGTCATCATCTGGCAGAGCTGGACCGCATTGACTACGAGATTGCCATGCGAGAGCATAACTCCTTTGGGAAGGCCGGTCGTTCCTGCCGTGTACTGAATGAGGGCCAGGTCACGCGAGGTTGTTCCACTTTCGAGTGGCGTCAGTGGCTGGCGGCGTAATACGTCCCGAAACGAGGAGACACGAAATGAGGGCCGCCCGGAAAGTGGAGCAGAAGTGCCTCTGGCGTCCTCGTCTCTTGCCAATACAGGGCTATGCAGTGCTTCGGCCAGGGGATTCTCCTTGATGAGGTGTAGCAGCATGTCGCGTTGGCGCGAAGGGAGGTACTCACGGACGGTGGTATAGATCACCTGCGTAATGCTCGTGTCGGTAGACACTCGCTTGACCACATCTCGCAAGGATTCCAACGTGAGCAAGACGCGCACGCCAGTGTCTCGAAGCTGGCGATGAAGCTCCTGTTCTTGCAAAAGAGGATCGCCAAAAACAATGACCGCTCCAGCTTTGAGCGCACCATAAAAGGCGATCACACACTGTGGGATATTTGGCAGGACAATCGCGACACGATCACCCGGCTTGATATCCAGGCCGCGCAGGGCATGAGCAAAGCGTGTACTCAAGTTGTCAAGCTCGCGGTAGCGTATCTGTTGCTCAAAAAAGAAGATGGCGGGCCGACGCGGGAAAGCGGCGGCACTGGTGCTGAGCATCTCATGGAGGAGTTGTTTCGGCTGGGGAACCAGGGCTGGTACAGCGCTATCATAATGGTTGAGCCAGGGCATTTCGCTGTGCTGGGCCGCGAACGAAGCCTTGCGAGCAATACGCTGGAAGATGCGTGGCCGTTTCTCGACACCGCCTTTGCTCATCTTCGCATCCGGCTGTTGTTGCTCAATAAAGCGGGTGATGGCTCGATTGACAGCATCGGGACGCTCAAGTTGCACGAGATGGGCTGAGACCGAAATATCGACCAGCTGTGCGCCTGGATTACAGCGCAGGACATCTTCATACTGTTTGCGGCGGAAGACCCGGTCGCGATAGCCGAGCACGACGAGTGTGGGAACAGCGAACGATGGCATATGCCAGGTAGACATGATGCCCTCATCGATCCCCTTGAGTGTCCGCTGTGGAGCAAAGAGCGCGACACCCAGTTTTTTTGCCGCGAAGCTAAACAGTGGATCGGGGATGCGCAGCAGTCTACCCAGCAGTGGGATCATAGTGAAGTGCGTGGCCACACCGATCAACACCAGACTGCGTACCTTCTCAGGGTGACGAACAACGTATTCCGTGGCAATGGCCCCGCCAAAAGAGTGGGCGATGAGATTGACCGGCTCCTGGGCTTGCAAGGCATCCAGGACCGCCTCCAGATCATGGACAAAACTCTCCATCGTATATGGGATTCCGACAGGGTCATCGCTTAATCCATGTCCACGCAGGTTGGGGGCAATGAGGTGCATACTTTGTCCAAAGAAGCGCAACTGGTAGAGCCATTGCGAAACATTGCCCCCAAAGCCATGCACGAAGAGAAGTGTCTGTGTGGCCCCCTCGGGATGGATGTCGATCACGCTGATGCGCCGGAGACCCTGGGTACCGCGTCTAGCAGGCACATAGACGTTGCGGCGGTAGAGTTCGATATCGAGTGCCATAAGGTACCTCCAGTGGGGAAACGTACCCATTGTTTTTTTATGCCACTGCTTATGGTAGTCAGGCCCAAAGGGCTGAGAGCATGTAGCAGTCAGAACAATATTACCATGTCTCAATGGGAAATGGCTATACACACATTTGCATCAGGTGCAGTTCATTTTTGTGCAGCGAGGGGATGGTGTAGGGACAGGGGGAAGCGGGGACGAGGATGCGGGGGCCTTGTGCCTGTCCTGGTGGAGATCTGAATCCTTCCCACAGGACGAGGACAAGCACAAGGCCCCCACCCAACTCAGCACCGCCCCTTGTCCCTACTCACCTCCTCTCTCCTTTTCGTTGAGAAACGCTGTTACAAAGGGTATTGTTGCTTGACCTGACGAATTTTTTAAACAGAGTTCCGTAATGACATCCAAACGTTTTCAGGAGGCGTATGTAATAGTGTAGGGGGAAGAAACAAGCTGCACACATCACTAACATCGACTCTTATAGATAAAATTTAGATGTCATGGGGATATCTAGTCATACGGATAGGTGGACATCCGGCAGAGCTTCTCCTATCTTGCAAAGAGTAGAAGATGATGAGGTGATGGAACTAGCAGCGAACTACTTCTATAAACTGTTACATAGCAAGCTCACATATGAGCAGAAAGAGGAAAAGTATGTCGGAACAGTCTAAATTATCCGGTCTACTTAAAGGCGTCTCATCACGCAGAGCATTTCTGGGTCGCACTCTCGCGAGTGCAGCAGTCGTCGTTCCAGCCAGTGTGTTAGTATCTCAGACAGCCAGTGCTGCATCAGCAATGAACTTAAGTGCTGCACAGGCATTCAAAGAGATCAGGAGTGACGAGGACGCACACGTATCCTATCTGAAGCAGGCACTCGGGAGCGCGGCGCGCCCCAAGCCAAGTTTCAAGGGACTTCAGCAATCCAATGTTAACTCCTTTATCAAACTGTCGCAGGTCTTCGAGAACGTGGGCGTAGGCGCATACCTTCTGGCCGCACCTGCCATCAGCAGCAAAAGCACTCTGTCCGCAGCAGCATCGATCCTCACTATTGAGGCACGGCATGCAGGATACCTGGATTCGTTAATAGGCGTGCCACTAAGCCCCAATGGAGCCTTCGACAAGGCTATTCCGCAGGCACAGATTGTCAAGGACGTGTCGCCATTCATCGCGAGCTTGAACGGTGGTCCTGATCCTTCGAAGCCGTTGGATGACGATGTCGATATTCTGAATTTTGCCTTGTTACTGGAATACCTCGAGGCCACGTTCTACGATATCAACGTACCCAAGTTCTACTGGTAAGGGTGATCGATGTAAGCTCAGGGCTTACAACAAATACACAAGCGGGCCAACTTTCTGTTAGTAGAGGAAGTTGACCCGCTTATTTTAGGAGCTCTATGAACCGTATTCTCACCTTATACCTTCTTCATGGAGCTGGATAGGTCAACTTCCCATCCTCTACTTTAAGAAATGGGGTCAGTGTGTGCGGTTTGGCTATTTTCTTGCTCTGGATATCCAGGACGTGCCAGCCCTGGATGGTGAGGGCATCGGCAATGAGGGAGCGATGACAGCGCCAGGGTACGGCCTCCGCACACATGATGGCAACGGTTTTCTGTTGGGCCAGAGTTTCAAGCTCACACAAACCTTCATGGAATGGCTCCGTTGCCATATAGTCAGCATAGCCGCGAAAAGAGAGGTTGTGCCAGCCAGTATTGATTGATTCCTGCGTGGTATGTCGTAGCCCGCCCAGTTTTGCCAGGTGTAGATAGGCAATGCCCGCCTCCTGTAGGGCAGTTGAGAGGTTTTCTTGCCCAAATTGGGGGTTGTGTTTGGATTTGGGAATAGTGCGCACATCTACGACTTCCTGGATGCTATGCGCATGCAATAGTTCTAAAAACTCTTCTATTGTTCTGGTCGAGTGACCAATGGTGTAGAGTGTGTTCACATTACTTTCCATACTTGTATTACGGTCTCTTCGCCACAGGCGGTGACGATGTACTGGCTATCGGGAGACCAGGAGACGGCATGCACTTCCGCGATGCCATTGATTGGCTGCTTATAGATAGCGATGGTGTTGCCAGTGTTTGCGTCCCATATTTGGGTGGTTGAGTCAACACCGGTTGAAGCAATACGCTTGCCATCGGGCGACCAGGCTACGGCATAAACAACACCCTGATGGCCTTTGTAGAAAAGCACGTTCGTGCCTGTATCGGCCTTCCAGACGAGCACCTGCATGGTCGCATGAGCCAGATAAGAGGATGTCGCACCAGCCGCGACTATGCGTGTCCCGTCGGGCGACCAGTCCATTGCCCACACCGCGCCGATAAGCCCGTTGTAGTCTACCACTCGCTTCCCAGAGGGAACATCCCAGAGATGCGCGGTGGTATCAGCATATTTTTCCAGGAAACCGCCTGAAGCAAGGTATGGGATAGGTGAGGGCAAGCCAGAAGCCGGTTTGGAGGTGGGAGGTGACCAGGCTACCGCCCACACCGCGCCAGAATGCTGCAAGGTATGCAGCACTTTTTCGCCAGTGTTCAGATTGCAGAATTGCACTGTTTTGTCATAGCTGGCCGAGGCAATACAGGTGCCATCAGGCGACCACGCCACGGAGGTGATATTGCCTGATCGCCAAAAATTGGCGTGGCCGTTATAGGTAAAGCGCGGCGCACCTGTGTTCGCGTCCCAAACGTCTAAAGTCCTCTCAACGCCTGCCGAGGCGATCCACTTGCTATCGGGCGACCACGCCAGGGTATTGACACAGTGGAGGTGCTCTTTGTAGATGAGCAGACGTTTGCCTGTGAAAGGCTCCCAGATGTGAATACGCCCATCGTGGCTGGCCGAGGCAATGCGTGTGCCATCTGGCGACCACGCCACGGCCTGTATTTTATTGGCGTGCTTAGCATACGTGCAAATCAGATTATCCTTGGGCGATACGAGCAAATTGCTGACCGGAGAAATTGGCTCGGACGGTGGCAATGACGCAAATTGTACTGATGCGTTCGCTGCCATGACGGGTATAGGGGCCGGTGTTGATGGATACCAGAGAGGAATGGATGGCTGTCCACCTACCTGCTGCATACGTATCTGCCGCAATGCTGTTTTGATAGTGGCAATGCTGGATGGTCTATTGTTGGCGTTCATCTCCAACATTTGCATAATCAACGATTCAAGGTCCGCATAGGTGGGGGGAAGGCTATCTAACGGATCGAAGCGAAAAGGGATTTCCGCCGGGTCGTTGCCCGATAGCATAGAATGCAACATGACCCCCAGGCTATAGATATCGGCGCGAGGCGTGGTCTGGGCCTTGCCATACTGCTCCGGGGCGGCGAAACCGGGCGAACCGAGGGCGATAGTATCTCTGGCCTGTCCCGGCTTGAAGTAACGCGCAATGCCAAAATCGATCAAGAAAAGCTGCCCATCGGCAGTACGCATGACATTGGCAGGTTTGAGGTCGCGAAAAATAATGGGCGGCTGATGCGTATGCAGGTAGTTCAGGACGTTGCACAGCTCTATGCCGATGGTGAGCACCTCGTCAATGGGCAGTTTGCCGCCCATCCTCTGTAGGTATACATCCAACGTTTCCCCCGCGATGAAGTCCATCACAAGATACCAGCGTCCCTCTTCCGAAAATTGATCGTAAATGTGTGGCAAGTTGGTATGCGATAGGCCCGCTAATAGCAATGCTTCGCGTTGGAAGGCGTCCGTAGCCTCCTGTACATCACGCGTGCCGAGGGCCGCGGTATTCATTTCTTTCAGGGCCAACACGCGACCACCAAGTTTGGTGTCCATCGCTCTATAGACGGCTCCAAAACCGCCTTGACCCACCTGACTCAGTATCCGGTAGCGTTGCTGAATAAGCGCGTTGGTCGTAGGGGAAGTTGTCTCTGACGAGGCAGCATCTACAGCAAGTACACGCCCACAGGCAAAACATTGTGCGGCATCGTCTCTATTGGCAGCACCACATACACCACAATACAAAGGAGCAGCGACCATATAACGTCCTATTCTCAGTTCCTGTAATTCATAGTCAGGTCAGGCAACGCGAAGTCTTTTCCTATTATAAACGAAAAGAGCGAGGAGAGGTACAAATACGCAATGATGAGCTTTAACGACCAACACCGGTTATTTCGTAGGAGCCGATTTATCGCGCACATCGCCGCACCCTGCCTGGGGGGCCTTTCACTGGGAGGTTTTTTGGGGAAAGGCATCGGCGAGGGGGAATGTCATGCTGAGCGCAGCGAAGAATCTCCGTGCGGCCAGCGCGCAGATTCTTCGCTGCGCTCAGCATGACAGGCGAGATCAGCGCGCTTCAAAAAACCTCCCAGTGAAAGGCCTGGGGGGCAGGTAATAATCGGCCTGGGAAGGGCATCAACGAGCTATTGGCCGATAAATCGGCGGTGCGCCAATAAATTGTGCGCCTACTACTGTGCTGGTGCCTCGCGGGGATGAAGGACGGGCGGTGGCGGTGGGAGCGCGAAACGGGTCAGGTAGAAGAAATCGCGCTGGGTGGCGGAGAGATACTCGGTGCCGGTGCCGTACATCGCGGGGTTGAGTTTGATGATGCCAAAGGAGCCGTGCGCGTTCTGATTATAGAGGAAGGCACGTACCCAGAATGGGTTGATGTCAGTCTGCATCGCCATGACCGCTCCAGCGGCTTTGAGTGCCTCGCCAAGGGTGAGTGCAGTCAGTGACGAACCCGCCGCATAGAGCAGTGTACCGCTGGCGGTCAGGCCGATGCCGGAACGCCAGGTGTAGGCACTGTTCAAGATAGTGCCACCCCAGGCGGCCCCATCGTGGGTCAAGGGATTGATCGCGCCATTATTGATGAGTAATGCGGCATTTTGACGCCATGCCACCAGGTTGGCATTGCTGCTATTGAGGCGAGCATCAACACCCCAGGCGCCGAGAATAAGCTGGCCGCTTTTGGTCACGGCGATGGTCGCGGCATTGGGTTGTGGTGGCACGTAGACAATACCGTTCGTTTTCAGGCCATACTGCCCATCGGCATATTTAAACCCACCATTGAAAGCGGCCAACAACGTTTTCTGATCGGAGGTAGGGATGACACCTGAGCCATAATGGCCCAATGGGCCACCAGGCTCGGCGGTACCCGCCAGCATATGCAGACGGAAAAAGCGCGTATCGAACTGTAGCATGGTCACAATGGCATAGGGATGGGATGGATCAGGGCGAATAAAAGCCCTGGCATCCAGTGGCAAGTAACCATAGGGCGCGGGGGCTGTACCCTGTATGGCCCATTGCCCCTCACCATCAATGGCGGGTGTGACTAGTGCCGGTATACGATTGAGCGGCATTGGCGGTAACGGCACCGTTTTGGGCGAAGGCGTTGTGATGACGACTGGCGAGGTACCTATAGTCCAGGGAGGCACCACTTTTTGGCCGCTGAGCTTGTACTGTAACTGATGTGTTGAATCAGAAAACCCCAGGTACCATGATTCGACCTGGGCTGTGATAGTTGGCCCAAAGACCGAGCGCAGCATATCGGCAGTCCAGGCACCGGAAGCACCATTAGCCTGGCTGGCAAAGATGAGCGCGATAACAGTGAGAATACTACATACAGTTACTATGCGCCGTATCAACCTGCCCCGCGTCAGCTTTTTCCTGGATTTCTTCTGCTTGTGCTGCCGTTTCTGCCTGGACTTCCGTGGCCGCGTCTCCGGCGCAGAGGGTACAGGCATTGGCATGATAGGTGCAAGCGGCGGTGATATCGTAGGCAGGTTGGTTGATAGGACAAATGGCGGTAAAGCTTGTTCCGGTGCCACGGCTGGCCGCTGCATAGCGACTTGTGGCGACGGAACTGCTGCCCTTAGCACAGGTGGTGTTACAGTGGGCGGACGTATTGGCAATGGTACCTTTGGCTCGAATGACGCGGGAGTACCCGCGAACTGCCGCTTTGATGGTACATTTGTCGGTTTTATGGAATAGCCAGGCTCCGCAACGTGAAACGTGGGGCGCAAAAATTGCCGCTTCGGTGCTGCTTGCCGCAGAGGAGACATTTCATGGGGCTGACCTGCTGTGTGCGGTGGTAGCGTAGCTTGATCGTAATACCGCGCTGCATCGTCCGCGAACACGCCTTCTTTCAGGTCAGCCATCAACAAAACTCCTTAAACCTGCGCATCCCTATAGAGGATTTACTTGTATCAATATAGCGCAAGGTATGTAATGTAGTGTATAAGTGTTCTTTCCCTCATCAACGTACCAGCAGAATCTAAGTAACCGTACTAGCGGTAAATAGGTATGAAATCTCTTCCCCTGCTCAATTATTATGACGAAGGGAGTAGGCATTTGTACCTAATACGTGGAGGAAGGTAGACTTTTGTACCATGAACAACTGTAGGTGTCACTTTTGCTTGATAAGAGACTATAAGCCATTGGCATGATGAGGTATAATTGTGAGTGAAAAGAATGCAGATTGTTCGACTCATTGCACCGCTTTCAGCGTAAAGGGAACGGGAATCCATGATGCTAACGAAATATATTCGCGCCGCGATGGGCAAAGCAAGATATGAGATTTTGCCAGACGATGGCTCTTTTTATGGAGAAATTGTGGGCTTCAATGGTGTGTACGCCAATACACCTACACTTGAACAATGTCGTGACGAGCTGGAGGAAGTTTTGGAGGGCTGGATTTTGCTGCGCGTCTCTCTTCATTTTCCGTTGCCTGTCGTTGATGGTATTGAGATACAAATTGGAGAAGTAGCCTGATGCCTCATCTAGGCCCTATTAAGCGCAAGGATCTGATTTACTACTTGAGGCAATTAGGCTTTGAAGGTCCTTATCCAGGCGGAAACCACCAATATATGGTGAAAATAAAAGAAAAAATCACGTTAACCATACCAAATCCCCATCATGGTGATATTGGGG
>JBPCJY010000039.1:0-21625 GCA_051004815.1 Ktedonobacteraceae bacterium | reverse complement strand
CCCCCCCGCTCAGCATGACATTCCCCCTCGCCGATGCCTTTCCCCAAAAAACCTCCCAGTGAAAGGTGCTACCCTCCCGGAGAACTCTCCTCTCATGGATGATACCTCCGGTGTTATGTTCGGGTTTCCTCATCTGTGTTTTATAATATTGCTATTTGCTATAGCAAATATAACATATAGCAATATTTTTTGTCAAGGGCTGAGAATAGCGGATTTGAGAGAAGCCCAAGGACGGATAATCAAGCCGTGATCTATTCAGGTGTTTGTAAGGTTAAGTTGTATCCTTGCAAGGGGGGTAACAGGAACTTCAACGACAATAAAGCATGTCGTATCATCATCCTACCGATAATAAGACCCTACGATAATAAGATGGTGGAGTTATCTATGAAATTAATACGCCGTATAGCGTGGACAGCGGTTGGATTCACATATTTTCTGGTTGCTTTGGGTGGCACGGTGCGTGCTACCGATTCTGGTCTGAGTTGCCCTGATTGGCCCCTGTGCTATGGTCAGGCTTTTGCTGATCTGAACTACCATACCTTTCTGGAGCAGTTCCATCGTTATGTAGCGGCCATCGTGAGCGTACTGGTGGTCGCGCTGGCAATCAGTGCTTTTATGTGGGCGCGTCAAGAGCGGCATATCATAGTTCCGGCCCTGGTTGCTCCTGTGTTGCTGGTGATCCAGATTGTGTTGGGTGGGCTAACCGTGTTGTGGAAATTGCCGCCGGAGATCATTACCGCGCACCTGGGAACAGCACTGGCTATTTTCGCGCTGGTAATCACTATCGCTGTTATGGCTAGCAAGCCAGCAGCAATTAAAGAGCATCCTGACAAGACGCGAAAGTTTGCGCGATTGGCCGTCACGAACGCGCTGCTCGTTTACGGATTGATGTTGAGTGGCTCTTATGTTGTGGGTAGCGGGGCATCGCTGGCCTGTACAGGATGGCCGCTCTGCACGGCACAGACGTGGGCCGTGACGAATCATCTGGCTGATATCAACGTTTTGCATCGTTTGATCGCGACGTTTGTGGGGTTGGTACTGATCTGGACACTAATTTCCGCGCTGCGCCGCTATAAAGTTGCACCCGCTCAGGCCTGGATGGCGGTAGTGGCAGGTGTGCTTTTTATCGCGCAAGCCATTGTGGGCGGGCTGATTGTTTTGTTGGACAAGCCGGAGTTCGTGGCGGGTCTGCATCTGGCCCTGGCGACGGCAGTGTGGGGTTCGCTAGTGGTGTTGGCGGCGATGGCGGCAAATCAATTGCGGGTTGCACCGCAGGTTGCGGATGGAGATAGGGCAGAGGAGTCCACGACTGTCAAGCAAAAGAAAGAGGTTGGACGGGTACGACAGACCATCTCAAGCTATGTTGACCTGATGAAGCCGCATGTTACGGTGCTTCTGCTAGGGACAACCGCCGCAGCGATGGCGATTGCCGACAAGGGATTACCGCCATTGGAGCTGGTGTTGCCAACATTAGTAGGAGGGGCGATGGCGGCGGGTAGTGCTAACTGCATCAATTGCTACATTGACCGCGACATCGATCAGATTATGGGACGCACACAGCGGCGTTCGCTGCCAGCAGGTAGGGTGCAGCCAAGGCAAGCCTTGATCTTTGGTGTTGTGCTGGGGGTGGGTGCGTTTATTGTGCTGACGGCGTTCGTGAACTTGCTCAGTGCTTGCCTGGCTTGTTCGGCTATTCTCTTCTATATCTTTGTGTATACGCTGGGGTTGAAGCGCACATCGGCACAGAATATTGTGATTGGTGGGGCGGCGGGTGCGGTGCCGGTGCTGGTAGGGTGGGCGGCGGCGACAAATTCGCTTACGCTGCCGGCGATCTGGCTTTTTGCCATCATTTTCTACTGGACGCCACCGCATTTCTGGGCACTTTCACTCTTGATTCAGAAGGACTACGAGAAGGCGCATATTCCGATGCTGCCGGTGGTAATGGGCGAGAATGAGACACGTAAGCAGATTTTCCTCTACTCGTTGTTATTGTTGGCCGTCACGCTGGTACTGTTTGGGATGCATGCAATGGGCTATTTCTATCTCGTGGCTGCTCTTATCCTGGGCGGTATCCTGGTTTATATGTCGATACGGCTACTGCGCGAGAAGACAAAGGGTTGGGCGAAGACGCTTTTCTGGTACTCTAATTGTTATTTGGCGATGATTTTCGCGGTTATGGTGCTAGATCGAGTGATACATTGATCTTTTTTAAGAAAGCATGGGCAGCGTTATGAACTGGAGATTAGCATCACGCCTTTCAGTGGTAACATTAGCGGTATTAGTGGTCTTAATTGTGGCTGTCGTGGGAACACACGCGGGAAGATCAGCTTCTACCTCTACTGATGGGAATGGCGGGAATGGCGTGCAGACGACTGATCCATCTGGTTTGCAGGGTACGTATTTGGGTTCTGTTGCTGCCCCTGGCTTTCATTTGACGGATCAGGCGGGACAAGCTGTTTCGTTGGCGCAGTTTAAGGGGAAGCCGGTGGTCTTGACGTTTTTCTATACACACTGTCCTGACGCGTGTCCCTTGACGGCGGAGAAGCTGCACCAGACAATGGTTGAGCTGGGGAGCAATGGGCAGAAGGTGGGAATCATCGCGGTCAGCGTTGATCCTAAAGGGGATACGCCGACAACGGCTGTTAGTTTTATCAAGGCACATCGGTTGCAAGGGTATTTGCATTATTTGTTGGGGACAGAGGCCGAGCTCTCGCCGGTATGGTCAAGCTACGCGGAGTTTGCCGCTCCCGCGACGAGTAACTCTATCTCGCATACGACAGCGTTGTATGTAATTGATCAGCAAGGTCGTGAACGCGTTTTCCTCAACGATGATTTCACGGCGGCGCAACTGACGGCTGATTTACAAATCTTGCTCAAGGGCTAATTGCTTGCAAGAGAGGCATATTCCTGGTATGCTTATTACTAATGGGATTACTGTGAGCAGCAGGATTCCAGCAGATCGTTCATAATTGTTAGAGGGAAGCGAGAACCCATGAACAGTCCTCTTCAAAGCACTCATTTAATCGCGGACGAAATGACCGCGCCAGCTCTGGCCGATATGGAACATGGGCAAGGGGAAGAAGGCCACGCGCACATTCATATGCCCAATGGAAGTCTATGGCCACTGCTTGTTGGCATAGCAATATTTGTGACTATGGCCGGGTTGCTGGTAGTCGATACGAACCCCTGGATCTCTATTATTGCTACGCCTTTTATCCTGATTTGTATTTTAGGCTGGGCATTAGAAGACCCATTTGCCGCTCCGGGGGGGCAAAAACGTTCTACCGGAGTACCCACAAACTATGCTGAGGCGGCAGCGACCGGTCGTTCGACGGCATTGGCTGAGGCTGTGTTGCAAGATGCACAGGATGTAGCTGATCGCACTGTCACGGTGAGAAGCACTGAATGGAGTGCCCATCCCGTTAAAGTGGAGATTGAGAGCGAAGGTGTGGTGCTAGCTCTGTACGGGAAAGTCGAATTGGAGGCGCAGCGCAAGGGTCTTGAGGAACAGTTGCTGCGGTTGCCAGGGGTGATTGACGTGAAGAATTTCCTGGTGGCCGAAGACACTATTCTGAATGCGGCTCACGCGGCAATCGATAAGTTGAGGGCCGCGGGTAAGCTGGAAGGTGCAAAGGACATCAATATCCTGGTCGAGAACTATATCGTTAGCTTGTACGGTGAGACACCGAATAGCGCGATGAAGTACCTGCTTGAGCGCGAACTGGTGGGTATTCCGGGGGTCAAGGTGGTGGTCAACCACATTGGCTTGAACGAGGATATTCCTGGCAACCTGGGCAGGACGAAGAATAGATAAAGAGCATTCAAATAGCATGATGGACGTTCTGATGAGCGTCCATTATTTATTTTAGTGACCAGGGCGACCCTCGCGGTCGCCCTGGGAATCATTCACGGACCCTGATCCTGGCATGGATGAGTCTGCTGTTACCATCGAACGTATGGTACAATAAACATGTGACCAGTCCGCCGACTGGTGGACGGGTAAAGAGCAGCGACTATGGTAGCCGATAGAACAACAAGAGGAAACATCTATGAACTCTGTACTCTTTGCCTTGCTGATGTGTGGACTGCTGATTGCCATCGTCCTCGTCCTGTTCTGGCATCCTCAGCGTTCCCGGACAAAAACGAGTACATCTGCTGATCGTCAACGCGCAGATTTCGTTTTCCGCGATGATGATCGATACTGGTATGGAGGCGTTTTTTACAACAATCCCGACGATCCCGCGCTGTTTGTCCCTAAGCGCTTCGGCCTGGGGTGGACTATGAATTTTGGGCACCCTCAAGCCAAGCTAGCCCTGATCGGAATACTGCTGGTGGTGCTGCTGCCGCCCCTGGTGATGGCTATCCTCGGAGTCCTCTTCCCTGGGAGCATTCACCCGTCTGGATGCCATTCGTTTGGATGCACCCCATAGCCATAAAAAATGGACCGAGGAGCTTCAAGAGGAAGCAAGGCGATGATTATTGCTCAGTGGTAACGTCTACCCGTACCCATGCGTCCGCGCCTCCGACCGATATAGCCTGTCCGAATAACGAGATCAACGACGGCAAGCACAAAGATGGCAACGCTCGCCAGCAAGGCTACAATGGAGCTAACTAGCCCCATCACGCCAGCAGCAATTAACTGCTGCTGCCCAGCGGCATTTTTCAACACAAGTGCCGAGGCCACAATGCCTACGATCATCAGCGCAAACACTATCGAGGAAAGGGTAATCGTGAAAACACTAAATGTTTTACCTCTCGCGCTTAGCCCCGCTCCCGGATAAAGCTTCTGCCCTTGATACGAGTTGCCAATTCCTATCCCACTCGCGTCCTGTTGGTCGTCTGAGTCTGATGCGTAGCTCCCCGTATAGCCCGTGCCATAAGCACTTGACTCTTGCGCAGATGGCTGTAGCTGCTCTGGTTCCTGCATTTGCATGCTTTTTGCTCCTTATATTAAGCGTTTAAACGTTCCTGCACAGGGTGCAAAATCACCATAGGAATTTCACGGCTGGTACGCTTCTGATAGCCGGCAAAGTTTGGTGCTACCGCTACAAGTCGTGTCCAAAGCTCGGACTTCTTCTCCGGTCTCGCGATCTCAGCCGTCACTTTTATTGGTTTATCCTTTACCTGAATGGTGGCTTGCGGATTGCTCCGTATATTGAAAAACCAGCCGGGATGTTTATCAGCTCCATTTGCCGAAGCTGTAATCACATAGGCTGAACCATCCATGATATAAACCAGAGGGAGCGTGCGTTGTTTGCCAGTCTTGCGTCCCGTAGTCGTAAGCAGAAGGACAGATACTTTGCCCATCTTACCACCAATACGGCCACCCGACACATTGTACAAAAAGACTATTAGTTTGAAGATTAGCTTTTGCATGAGTTCGTATCTCCTTTTCCCGTTTTGCTGAAATCATTATAGTGTTTTGACGTTCCTTCTTACAACTGCAACATAATGGACGGATAATTCATAGAAAAAAATCTGGCACCCGATTGGATGCCAGATTTTTTTGTGCCGCTTGTTAGCGTTTGCGCAGGAAGGCGGGAATGTCGATTACGTCGCCGGAGGGAGCGTTGCGATTGCCTTGTGGCAGTCCAAAACCCTTTTGGTCTAAGCGACGAACAGGTCGTTGCTGACGCTGATCGCTGGAAGAACGCTGTGATGGCTGCGCCTCTGGCTCAGGGACAGGGAGACGGCCATGCGTGCTGCTACCAGAGTTGGTAGAGACAATTGGCTCCTCCTCGTCGATATCATAGATGTCCTCGCTTACGTCACGGGCAATGGCCTGACGAACTGGCTCCTGCTGTGGCGTATTATATCTGCTGTCGCGATGCATGACTTCCTGCGACTGTGGAGGCAGCATAGGTCGCTGGCGCATTGGCTCCATAGGTGGCAGGTTTCCTTGATGCTGTCGGCTGTCGCTCTGCGTCGCATAGGTAGGCTGGACAACGTTAGGGTATCCAGGCTGTACTGGTTGTACAGGCTGCTGGACAGGGCGTGCAGGATCGGTTGGATGGTTCATGACATTCATCGGTGGCGGTGTCACTGGCAGCGCACCGTACCCCTGCTGTTGGCGTGGCGGCGGCATATTGCTATTGCCGTTGTTGCTCATAGGCGCGGACGAGACTGGGTAGAGCATACTGCGGTCGTATGACACACGGTTCTGCTGCGGCTGTGCTACCGGCATAGAGATGGGTGGACGTGTCAAGCCATCGAAGCCAGTGGCGATGACGGTGATCTTCACTTTACCATCAAAGGCCGGGTTTTGCACTGCGCCAAAGATGATATTGGCTTCCGGGTGTGCAGCCTGGCTGATGATATCGGCAGCCTCGTTGACCTCCCACAGCGTCAGATCCATGCCGCCAGTGATATTGAAGAGGACGCCGCGTGCGCCACTAATATCAATGTCTAGCAAAGGGCTGGCGATGGCAATATGGGCGGCATCGACGGCACGAGCATCGCCCGTAGCTTCACCGATGGCCATCAAGGCAGAGCCTGCCGAAGACATAATGGTTTTAACGTCGGCAAAGTCCAGGTTAATCAGACCGGGAACAGTGATTAGATCGCTGATACCTTGAATGCCCTGGCGCAGCACATCATCGGCCAGACGGAAGGCCTCCGAAAGCGGCATTTTCTTGTCGGCGACCTGCAACAGGCGGTCGTTCGGTACAGTAATCAAGGTATCGACATGTTGTTTCAGGTTGGCGATGCCCTCTTCAGCGGCGAGGCGTCGTTTGCTGCCCTCGAAGGCAAACGGCTTGGTCACGACGCCGACCGTTAAGGCACCGACCTCGCGGGCGATCTGAGCCACCACGGGGCTGGCACCGGTGCCGGTGCCACCACCCATGCCGGCGGTGATGAAGACCATATCTGAGCCTTTGAGTACCTCGTACAGTTCTTCGGCATTTTCTTCGGCTGCTTTCGCCCCGACGCCAGGGTTGCCGCCCGCACCGAGGCCACGGGTAAGCTTGTCTCCGATACGGATGGTATGTGGAGCGTCTGTGAGCAGCAAGGCCTGGGCGTCGGTATTGATGGCGATAAACTCGATCCCCACCATATTCGCCTGAATCATGCGGTTGACCGCATTGCTGCCCCCGCCTCCGACTCCGATAACACGGATCTGGGCGAAGCCTTCTACTTGATGATTTCCCATTGGTACCATTTTCGTGGCCCCCTTTTTACGGAATAAACGCACGTAACCAGCGTCCGAAACGGGACGCGAAGCCGCTTGCCCCACTCTCCTCTTGCTCGTCTTCTTCAACGAGGAAGGAAGTGTGAGTCAATGCCCATTGCAAAAGACCAACCGCCGTCGCATAGGCGGGTCGAGAGATCGAATCGGACAGGCCGTGCAATCCAAGTGGCGAGCCGATGCGGGTCGGTAGGTCCAGTATTTGTCCAGCCAGGCTTTGGATACCCGGCAATTCAGCGGTGCCGCCCGTGAGCACAAGACCGGCGGGCAGCAGTCCATCATAGCCGGATTTCCGAATCTCCTCGTGAACCATTTCAAACAGTTCTTCCACGCGAGCCTGGATAATCTCGGCCAGCAATTTGCGTGGCACCAGATCATCGCAGTCCGGCATGAATTGTGCCAGCTCGATCATGTCGTCATCGGCGATGGTGGAAGGGTCGCAGTGGCCATAGGTCACTTTGAGTTCTTCCGCCACGCCAAAGGGCAGACGCAAGCCGATGGCAATGTCACTGGTAATCAGGTTGCCCCCGATTGGCAACACCACCGTCTGCCAGATAGCTCCATCGGAGAAGACGGCGATATCGGTGGTGCCGCCACCAATATCGACGAGGGCGACTCCGAGATCGGTCTCGCCATCCACCAATACAGCCTCACTGGAGGCCAGCGGCTCCAGGACGAGATCTTCGATTTCTACCCGCGCCTTATGCACACACTTAATTAAGTTGTGAATGGAGGATACCGCCCCGGTGATGATGTGGGTTTCCACCTCAAGGCGGAAGCCAGACATCCCAATCGGGTTCTTGATGCCCTCTTGTCCATCGACGACGTAGCCACGCGGAATCACATGGATCACCTCGCGGTTCGCCGGGATCGCAATGGCGCGTGCGACCTCGATAGCGCGACTGATGTCGTTCTGTATAATATCCCGGTGACTGGGCGAGATAGCGACAAAGCCTTTGCTATTCTCCGAGGCAATATGGCTGCCAGCAATCCCCACATAAGCTGTGGTAATTTTCTTTCCTGAAAGGCGTTCAGCACGATCCAGCGCCGCTGCAATGGAAGTGACGGTCTCCTCAATGTTCACCACCACCCCGCGGCGCAAACCCTGTGAAGGGCAGGTGCCAACGCCAACAATATTCAGCTTCCCGTCGCGGTCTAATTCACCAACGAGAACACAGATATTCGTTGTTCCGACGTCGATACCGACAATCACCCGCTCTTGCACGATACACGCTCCTCTTGGGCGGTAAATGTGTTCCAGGGAGACTTCATCTCAGGTCAGGCCAATGGCATCTGCTGGTGCTATTGCCCTGAGAATGTTCCTTCCCAGCCCTACGAAATTTAACTCACTTTAACTCTTTAACGTATAGACAGGACGAAGGCCGAAGCGCAGATCAATGGTCGCCAGCTTGAGTTGCTGCTGCTGCGCTAACGCGAGAATTTGCTGGAGTTCTATGAGCCGATTGTGCAGCGGGTTAGGGTCATTTGATCCGCCCAGGTACGCTAACCACCCTGACTTACTATCGACGACATATGCTCCATTTTCTCCCGCCTGTCCACTGGTAAGCTGCGCTGGCGCGGTATTCACGTAGCGCAAGGTAAAGTTTGTCAGTCCTGCCACGTTGGATAAGCCTGCTAACGCGGCTACAGCAAAGGTGATATCCGCCTGGTTTAACTGGACGCCTGGCCGTATGGCCTGAGCGATGGCTCCTTTGCTACTGGTCCGCATGTCTAGCACCGTCATGAGTGAAGCGGCTCCGGTCGTATCGCTAAGCGGGGCGATCACTCTGCCGTTGTTATCTACACTAAACGTGCCCTGGGAAGTTTTCCAAAGCAAGGTCGGCTGGCGTTCAGTAACAGTGACCCGTAACTGGTTAGGCCATTGTTTTTCCAATGAAGCTGAAGCCACCATTGGGAAGGCGTCAATACGAGCGGTCAGAGCTACTACGTCGATCAGGAAGATATTTTGCCCTTGCATGCCCATGTGTTGGATGCTGCGTGCCAGGACATCGTTGTGTACACCTACTACACTGACCTGAGCGACGCGAAAAGCAGTGCTGGTCAGTGCGAAGTTCGCACCCAGAATGACAAGAACCAGCAGGGCAAAGATGCCAAGAACCTTCCAGAGAAAGCCGCTGCGCCGTCCTTGCAGCCGACCACTGCGTACCGGTATAGGCGAGCTATGGTACCGCGATTGTGCCTGTTGCAAGGGATGCACAGAGCGCATTTGTCCACTAGAGGCTGGTACACCAGACTGAGCCAGTGTACGTGGCATCAAGCGTGTATAGGGTCGCTGCGGAACCGCACGGGCGGAATAGAGCTGGTTGCGACGATGCACAAACTGCTCACCCGCTTTTGGTTGCACCTGGTCCAACTGCTTGACTTGCCGTTGGCGGGGAGCTTCCAAGCGCGAAGGTGCGACTGCTCTCTGCGTATGTAACGCTCTTTGTGCTGCCTCATCCACCGTCTTGCGCCGTGGCGCGGGACGGGATGCTGACGCAGTTGGATGTCTATAGGTATGAGTAGCTATTTGCTCTCGTAGCTGTCTTTTTTCCTCTGTCATATTGCCTCCCACTCGCCGCGTAATTCGACTTCCAGTTCTAAATCGACCCCAAACTTCCCATACACGCGATTACGAGCCTCCTGAATCAGTGTTGCCACATCAGCAGCACTGGCACCTCCTACATTGACAATAAAGTTCGCGTGGCGGTCAGATATCCGTGCTCCGCCAACGGTGGTTCCCTTCATGCCAGCCTGTTCGATGAGTCGTCCGGCATGGTCCCCAGCGGGGTTTTTGAAGATAGAGCCTGCGCTTTGCTGCGGAGGCTGTGTCTGCTTGCGATGTTGTTTATATTGCTCGATGCGAGCGCGTAACGTTTGTGGGTCTTCGCGATGAAGACGCACGCCCAATTGCATAATAATTTCGGCTGGCTCGATTAGTCCACGCGGTGCGACCACCGGATAGCCCTGCGCGTTAAACTGGATGCGACGCGTGGCGCGAAAACGACTGTGACGATAGCTCAAGTCCAGTTCGTCGTGCCGGTAACGCCGCACGATGGGTAAGGTAATCTGCTGTTCGTCGCTACTGCGAGCGTCCAGCACCTCGATCCATTCCAATACTCTTCCGAGGTCGCTGTTATGTGCGCCCGCATTACTGATGACGCCACCGCCCAGGGTACCAGGGATACCCGGCCCGAACTCTAGCCCACCCCAGCCGAGCGGAGCCAGTTCGTTGAGCAAGCGCGGCCAGCTTACACCCGCACCAGCGACCAGTAATGCTGTTTCGTTGCCTGTATCTTTAATTGTATAGCCGCTGAGGGCAATACGGGCCACAACACCACGTACACCCGCGTCGGCGTATAAGACGTTGGTGCCGTTACCGACAAGCAATAGCGGCCAACGCCGTTCCGCACAGAGGCGCACCAGACGTATCAAATCATCCTGTGTATCGAGTGAGACCCACACGTCGGCAGGACCGCCCACGCCAAAGGTACAATGGCGTGCGAGTGGTTCATTGCGGCGCACGCGCTCTTGAAAGTGCGCGTGCAATTCGGTGTAAACGGTCTCAGCATCGAATGTCATATGGTTTTCCTCTAGTTTGACAAGCCCTACGTTAAAAGGGATTCGGTTATGGTATAGATATCTCCAGCACCCATGATTAATGCAAGGTCGTTTGAGCGTAGGATGTTCCGTAACACTTCCGTTGTGTTTCGTAGATTGCCACCGTAGGTGACCTGGGCAACACTGGTACCATCATTGGTACCGCTCTGGGAGAAGTGGGGCTGCTTTGCCATAGCTTCCACCAGTGCTTGTGCCGAGACCAACCCTGTGTCGCGTTCGCGTGCCGGAAATATATCGGTAATAATTACAATGTCCGCAAGGTTAAATGCATGTAAAAACTGTTCAAAAAAGGTTTTTGTACGACTATACATATGCGGCTGATAGACCGCGACTAAGCGTCGTGTTGGATAGCGTGTATGGGCAGCATCTAATGAGGCTGCGATAGCAGTTGGATGATGCGCGTAGTCATCGACTAAGATGACATCCAACGCTTGCCCATTCACCTGTATGGGTGCCTGGTTACGAATTTCAAAACGGCGGCTAATACCGCCAAAGCCTTCAAGTGTCTGTATAATGGTCTCCACATCGATGCCAGCGACGGTAGCGGCAGTGAGAGCCGCCAAGGCATTCTGAACGTTGTGTAGACCTGGTAACTGTAAATGGATGCGCCTCGCGGCGGGAAAGCCGTTGCCCCATTGCGAACGGACGCGGAAACTGGTCTCTCCTTCCAGTCGCACATCGAATGCTGCAAAGGTTATCGCTGTAAATCCATTTGACGGCGCAGACGTAATATTTGTCACCTCTCTTTCGCTGCTAGACGCAACATCTCTACCTATTTGGACGGGGGAAAATCCCTCGACCGCATACGTAATCACTTGTCCGGGCCAATCGCCAAGACGCTGGAGTAGCGCAAAACAACCCGTGCTGCCCGCGTTCAGGATGAGTGTGGGTGGCAATGGCCACTGCTCACTCATATCCATACCACGAATAAAGTGTTCAAAGGAGGCGAGAAACTCCGCGTAATTCGCGAAGAACTCAGGATGCTCGAACTCGATTGACGTTACAATCGCCAGGCGCGGATGGTAATGCCAGAAATTGTTATAGAACTCATCAGCTTCATTCACAAAGTACTGGCTCTGCCCCAAACGATAGTTGACGCCGAAGCGCGGGACGACCGCGCCCACTTCACAAGTGGGGTCGAAGCCAGCGTCTACCAGGATGAGTGAGAGCATGGCGGTGGTTGTCCCTTTGCCGTGTACTCCGCTCACAGAGAAGACGCATTTGCCGCGCATAAGTTCGCCCAGCATTTCCTGCCAGGTAAGCATCGGTATGCCGCGCTGGCGGGCAGTTGCCAATTCCGGGTGGTCAGGGTTGAGTACCAGGGCCGCTGGAACGACCACCAGGCGATCAATCTCTGCCAGATGGGACGCGCTGTGACCGATCTGAACCGGTACGCCAACACGTTCAAGGGAGCGCGTCGTGGCTGATGCTTGCATATCGCACCCGCTTATAGTGACGCTCTCTCCATTGGCTTTGAGTACCATCTGCGCGACGGCAGAGATACCTTGCCCACCTATGCCCATAAAATGTATGCGCGAATGTTTCAACTATGTGTACCTTTAGATAGAAGCTAACTTAGAAAGCTTTGCCTGTTTGGCTTGCGCCATTTTAACGACAGTAGCGACGATAGCTTGTGTGGCCTCCGGTTGCGCAAACGTCGCGGTGGCCTCAGACATAGAATGTAAGCGTGCATTAGATGCAATAATAGATATAACACGATCTAACAGTGTTACACGTTTCAAGTCCGCGTCCCGAATAACCTCCGCTGCTTTGTGCCGACTGAACATGGCCGCGTTGGCTTCCTGGGGCGAACTGCCAATGGCGGGTGGCAGAGGTACCAGGACACTGGGTTTACCCAATACCGCCAACTCGCTCAGCGTAGCCGCGCCAGAGCGGCACAAGACGATGGTAGCGGCTTGTAAGGCTGCTGGCATCTCCGCGCTCATGTAGGCAACCAGTTTATAGCGTTGTCGCAGTTCTGCATCCAGGTTTGCCATGGTCTGTTCCGCCAATTCGCGAGTCTCCGCGAAGAGTTGCTTGCCACTGATCTGCAAGACCTGACACTGTGGTAGCAGGTCGGGTAGAGCACGACAGAGTTCCTGATTAAGGTGCCGTGCGCCCTGGCTGCCACCCGTTACTAAAAGCAACGGTACCTCCGGGTCTAATCCCAGTTGACGACGTGCTTCCTGTACGGAGACTGTGCGTATATCCAATATTTCTTGTCGTACCGGATTGCCCAACTGTAACGTTTTTCCTGCTGGAAAGTAGGACAACGAGTCCGCGAAGGCGACCGAGATACATGTTGCCAACGGGGCAATCAAGCGATTGGACAGATTCGGTGGAACATCCTGCTGGTGCATCAACAAGGGAATATTGTTGATACGAGCAGCCAGTCCTGCCGGAACTGCCACATAGCCGCCGCTTGTAAAGATGACATCCGGTGCGAAGCGACGGACGATGCCAACGGCTTGCGCCATGCCAACCGGTACGCGTGCTACACCGGTGAACGTCTGCCAGGAGGCGTAGCGACGTAGCTTGCCTGCTTTAACAATGGCTAAAGGAAAACCTGCTGCCGGTGCTAGCTCGTTCTCTAAGCCGTCGTCGCTGCCGAGATACAAGATGCTTGCTTCATATTGTTTTTTGAGGAGCGTTGCTACGGCAAGGGCTGGATAGATATGGCCCCCGCTGCCGCCGCCCGATACAAGAATTTTCATTAGATTGTTTTCTTTTTCATATTTATCGTTAAGCTGCGCCGCGAGAGTGCTGGTACTGCTGGCTGCTGAATGTACTTGGAGATATTCAGCAGCACCCCGACGGCAGCCATTGAAATTACCAGCGATGAACCGCCATAGCTGATGAATGGCAGTGGGACGCCTGTATAGGGAATACTCCCTGTAGTCGCTCCCACGTTAATCATGGCTTGCAGAACGAGCCATGTAGTGATACCGGTTGCCAGCAAGGCTCCATAGATATCCTGTGTGCGCCGCGCCATGCGAAAGCCACGAAAGGCCAGCGATAAGAAGAGCAGGACAACGATCGCGCAGCCGATGAAGCCGATCTCTTCGCCAAGAATGGCGAAAATAGAATCGGTAAACGGAAACGGGAGATAGCCCGTCTTCTGGCGACTTGCTCCTAGCCCTAAACCGAACCAACCGCCTGAACCTAACCCTAACAAAGACTGGTAGAGCTGCAAGTTGATGTCCAATATGTGGTTGAATGGATTCATGAAACCAACCAACCTGAGATAACGATAAGGTTTAAAAGCCTCTTTTAAGAAAATTAACCCGCCACAAGCCATTGCTAGCAGAAACTGCACAATATTCGCGCCCGCTGTAAAAAACATGGCGGTGGCGAAGCCGGCGATAATAATGGCGGTACCCATGTCGTTTTCTAGCAGAACCAGCCCCAGCACAATGCCTACCAGGATGACAAACGGTGCCAGTCCATAGAGAAAGGTGCTGACTTTATTGCCCTTGCGAGCCAACCAGTCCGCGATATAGAGAGCCAGGAGCAGTTTGGTAAGCTCGCTCGGTTGGAACGAGAAGAACGAACCCAGGCTCAGCCAACGCGATGCGCCATAGGTTGTGCGCCCAAATTTGAGCACTAGCACCAACAAAGGTAGGACAATGCACATACTGATCAGTGAATAACGCCGCCACTGGCGATAATCTATCCGCATGGTAACTAACATCGCTACAAGGCCCAGTACCACCGAGAGCAACTGTCGCTGAAAGAAGTACGAAGCGTCGCCATAGGTACGAGCCGCTACAAAGGCACTACTGCTGTAGACCATCACGAGACCGACGCAGAGCAGAGCCAGCACAACGATTAACAACCACGAGTCGATCTTGCCAGCAACACGCGGCAGTCGCATATCCAGCTCTAGCGCGGCAAGCTTTTCCTGCTCCTCTTCGCTGATTACCTGCAACGATGCATCCTGCGGCTCAGGCTTCCATGGTGCTTGCAGTCGCCAACTCGCGGTTATCCCTGTGCGCTGTTGCTTTGGAGACTCAGGGACGCCAACGACCGATCTTCTGGTGCGAAGCTGCGGCAATTTCTTGCGCGGTGTCGCCGGACGTACCAGCGTCTCTTCCGCGGCGTAGCGTACTTTGTGAGCAGGCGCGACTGGACGCTTAGTGGTTCCCTTTGGCTGTTGCCGCGGATGCTGCCGCTCGATGGAATCCAGTGCAGGCGAGCGCATAATGGGCGGTCGCTGCTCGTTCTGTCGCTGCCGATCAGAAGACTGGCGCTTGCTTTTCTCTTTATTTGATTGTCTATTGAAGCCAAGTACCATGAGTTTTTTGCATCTCACTGTCTAACGCTTGACATAGAACAAAATTTCTATTATACTTTGTTTCAGGATGGATAGTAGCAAGGGGCTAGCCCCTTGGAACCCAATACGATCAGGGTGTGACATCATCAGGCGGGACGTGGTAGTACCACATAAGTTTCTGAGCGATGGCTTCCCATAGAGGAGCTGCCGCTGTACCACCATAGATGGTCGCCTGTGGTCGATCTATTTTTACCAGGATGACAAACTGGGGGTTCGACGCAGGAATGAAACCCGCGACCGAAGCTTCGGTCTGTGCATCTGAGATACCCTGGGTAGTAGCCGTGCCAGTTTTGGCGGCAACGGTATAGCCGGGTACCTTGGCTGGTTTTGCTAATCCTTCCGATGCTACATGCATGAGCATGCCAGTTAACAGTGCAGCCGCGTGCGGGCTAATGACCTGTCGCACTACTTGCGGCTGGGTATTTAAGATATGCCCATTATTGTCGATAGAAGATACCAGATAGGGATGCATCATCGCGCCACCGTTGGCAATGGCTTCGTAGGCCATCGCCACCTGTAGCGGTGTTGCCTGAATACTTTGACCAAAGGCCTGGCGCGTCAGATCGCTGGGCGACCAGACCTGTGGGTCGTTGGTCGGCGTGCGATAATTTCCTGATGTTTCCTGGCCAGCATTGATGCCAGTCGTTTGTCCAAAGCCAAAGCGTGCCAGGTAAGGATAATATCTGTTCGCACCGAGAATGTTGTGTGCCACATAGGCGGCACCTACATTGGCCGAATGCTCAAGGACCTGGGTCATAGTTTCGGTGCCATAGCCCAGATTTTCCCAGTTATAGACGGTTTGCGCGTTATCGAATTGAATATAGCCTGGATCATAGAACGATGTATCCGGTGTAATCAGGTTTTGATCAAGGGCAGCAGCCATGGTGACGGCTTTCATGGTCGAGCCTGGTTCATAGGCACAATACAGGGCAGGATTGAAAAAGACGCTTTCCAATCCCAGGCAGCCGGTTTGATTGGCATAGGTGCCGTACTGGTTAGGGTCGAAGGTCGGCGCACCGGCCATCGCGACAATGGCTCCTGTCCGTGCATTGACTACGAGTGCTGTACCACTTTCCGCGTCCAATTGTTGTACAGCTTGTGCCAAACCTACCTGCACCATATATTGGATGGTACTATTGATGGTGAGCGTCAGATTGGCACCATCTACGGCGGGTTGTTCTGAACTGGCACCGACGATGAGCGGATTGCCATTCAAATCGGTCTCAGCGGTGAAGCTGCCGGGCTTGCCTGCCAGTAGAGTATCATATTGGGCTTCGAGACCGTAGAGGCCAGTGCTATGCTGCTCATCCTGCTTAACAAAGCCCAATACCTGGGCGGCCAGTGTACCAGCCGGGTAGGTGCGCCATGTACGCGGCTCCAGAAAGATATCCTGGAGCTGCATATTGCGCAGTTGCTGGCTTTGTGATGGGTCGATACGGGTCGCGATACGGATAGTTTGCACGTTAAGGTTGAAATCCTTATACAAGGTATCCGTAGAAACCGTGGGTAATGCATGGTGCAGTGATGAGACCAGGCTATCGAGCGAACTCTGGAAGGTATCGGGTGCGTGATCCGCCGAGAACTGGTAGGGTTCAATGTAGACGTCGTCGCGCACCACGTTGGTAGCTAGAATATGCCCTTGCGCGTCGTAGATCAGGCCACGAGGGGCGTTCACTATTTGGTTTTGAATGTGCTCACTATTGGCGAGTTGCGACAGTGCGGGGCCGCGCAACACCTGCCAGTAATACAATCTACCTAAGAGTACGACCATGCCAATGCAAACAAGCAAGAAAATGAGCATTTGCCGAGTGCGTGCGCGGCGCAGTTCTATGCTCATGTACTTCCTCCTTGTCTGTCAATCATGGTTGAATGGACGGGTCGTTTTCTTGAATAAGCTCAAGGCGTTTGACTATCAACACCTGCACCGTTTTGGGATCTGGTTGCACTAATCCCAGTGCTTTTGCTTTTGTCGCGATGTAGTCAGGTGATTGCTCTTGCGCGATGGCGTTGACTAAATCCTGGTTTTGTCGCTGTAAGGTCGCCTGCTCTGTGTGCAAATCCTGTAGTTGTTGGTTCGCCGAGACCGCCTGCCCAAGTTGAGATAGATAGAGGACAGCCATCAAGCCAATCAGGAAGACACCGCAAATGCATAACGCCACAGGACCCATGGAGAATAAGAACGGGTAGAGTTGTCGGCGTCGTTTAGCAGCCAGAATAGGCTTGGGTGGCTCAGCTTGATTAGATTGAGACGCACTTATCCGATTGTTCAGGCGATACATCAATATTGCGTTCCTTCGTATTGGGGTAGAGGCTTCTACCCTTTGCTACCGTTACGCACTACGACTCAACAACTATTTCAGCGGCCCGTAGTTTTGCGCTACGAGCGCGGGGATTGGCGATAACTTCCTCGGTGGTAGGTATCGCTGGCTTCCGAGTCAAGAGGCGTAACCGCGCCTTATGACCACAGATACATACCGGTATGCTCGGAGGGCAGATACAATCTGTTGCCTCACGTCGCATAAACTCTTTCACTATCCGATCCTCTAAGGAGTGAAATGAGATGATGAGCATTCTTCCTGCTTCCCTTCTGCCACTTTCATCAGTCTCTGTTGCGCTTAATACATCCAGTATTTGCGGGAGGGCCGTCTCCAGCCGCTCCAATTCGTGATTTACCGCGATACGCAAGGCCTGAAAGGCTCGTGTCGCTGGATGTATCGCGCCATATTTATAAGGAACCCCTGCCGCGATGAGCTCTGCCAGGCGTGCGGTGCTGGTAATAGCACCTTTGGCACGTTCGCTAACGATGCGCCGGGCAATCTGGCGGGAGCGTCTCTCTTCGCTATAACGCCAGAAAATGTCTGCCAGTGCTTGCTCACTCGCGCTATTGACCAGGTCTGCCGCGGATACCGCTTGCGACTGATCGAGGCGCATATCCAGGGGTCCATCGGCACTGAAGGCGAATCCCCTTTGTGGGTTATCCATCTGGTGCGATGAGAAGCCAAGATCGAGCAAAACGCCCTGTATAGACACAAAACCGGCCTCGTCCACAATACGGGCCAGCTCAGCGAAATTTCCATGTGCTAGAACTAGTCGCCCATTGCTCACTGGTTCGAAGAGCTGCTCTTTCACTCTCTCCAACGCCTGGCTATCGGTATCGATCCCCAGGACTTTGCCATCAGGAGCGGATTGTGCAAGTATTGCCGCGGTGTGACCACCGCCACCTAACGTGCCATCGATGTAGTGACCACCCGGTCGCGGCTGTAGATACGCGAGTACCTCTGCCATCATCACTGGCACATGTTGTGTTTGCATCGTTTTAGCTATATTCGTTTATTCTATGAGTTTAGAAGGGAATGCTATTCCCGCCAGCTTCCAAATCTTCTTGATACGTCTGCCAGGTAGCGCGGTCCCAGATTTCGATGTGATCGCGTACACCGGCTACAGTGACTTCATTGCTTAAACCGGCATATGCACGGAGCTTGGCGGGTATAACCATGCGTCCCTGTCCATCCAGTTCTATCTCGCTTGCGCTAGGGTAGATGCGTCTTTCAAAGTCACGTAGTTGGTCGCTTGCCTTGCCCGCGACCAATTCAGCCGACTTTTCTTCCCAGCGTGCGGTAGTATAGACCGATAAACAAGTTCCCATACCTTTACTGATGACTGCGCCCTGGTCCATTTGTACCCGAAACTTGGCTGGGACCGCGAGACGCCCTTTCGAGTCAATAGTATGTTCGTATTCGCCAAGAAACATCCGATACCTATGCCTTTTTCCAAATGCGTTTTCTGGTGGCCCCTGCGAAGGTTTCCTGCAAGTTCTCCCTCTTTCAGGAAATCTTCACCTTTTTTCCCCACCCACCGGATACGCTCACCATTCTTCCCCACTTCTCCCCACTTCATTATACCAGAAAAACATGAAAAGGGAAAAGGGTGTTATCCACCAATTTTCTTTACACAAGTGGATAAGTTGTGGATAACTTGCATTTGTCATGCGAAATCATGAAGTTAAAAGCTGTAGTATGATACACTATGAGGATAATTGGTATATTTACGACTTTACATGTTTTAGGAAATCCGCTACCCAGGCCTGTTTGATGCCATTGCTTCTCTCTGATTTACTTTAGCCCTTGGACAGAAAAAAGGTCGCCACCTCGCTTTCAAAGTGCTAGGTGTTTAGCCGATAGAAAAGCTCATCAAAACATCACATGGGTGACTTTTTTTGAGAGGTGCCGTCTAACTGTTCAGAGTGTCCAAGTAGGGCGAATTGGTGTAAAGATCAGGTGAATGATTACCAGGACGACCCTCGCGAGGGTCGTCCTGGTAATCATTCACAGACACTACATCTCTAACTTTTAGGCTAGACAATTGGTACATGCAACTGTATAATGGCCCAGAATTGGTTACTTGTTTGCTTGAAGATGTTTTTTTAGATTAGAGGAAAGAATAGCGGCAATGTTGGCACTGACGGACGAAGAATTGGTGATGCGTTGTAAAAGAGAGTTACCCGGTAACACACGCAGCTACGAGGAACTGGTGCAGCGGCATATGAATCGAGTGTACGGCATCGCCTATCGCGTGGTGAATAACCGGGAAGAGGCCGAGGACATTGCGCAGGAAGTGTTTGTGAAGGTGTTTCACAACATCAAGAAGTTTGAGCAACAAGCGGCCTTCTCCAGTTGGGTTTATCGTGTCGCGACCAATAGCGCGTTGGATGCTCTGGATAAAACGCGCCGCCATACAAAAAATATCGTCCCTTTGAGTGGTATGAGCGGACAAGGCGGGCAGGGCGGCAAAAGTGGCACGGCCAGTGCAGACAAAAGTGATCCTCTCCAACAACAGGCGTCCCCAATGGCAGGACCAGAAGATAAAATCATTCAAAATGAACTGCGTGAATGCATCAATAAGGTACTGAAAAAATTGGATCGCGAGCAGGCGCGTCTCCTTATCATGCGTGATTTTGACGATTTGAGCTATGTTGAGATTGCGAACGCCCTGGAAGCAGGCTTGAGCGCGGTGAAGATGCGTATTCACCGGGCGCGACTGGCTTTTCAGGAGATTTTTAGCCAGTTTTGTGGCAGAACGTACCTGGCCTTTTCAACCTCGCCTACTGATGGTGCCAAGCGTAAGGGAAAAACAACGAAGGAATAGAGCGATGAACGCCTACCTCCCTCGTAGCGAGTGACAATAAGTATCGTAAGGGAAAAACAACGAAGGAATAGAGCGATGAACTGTGAAGAATTACGACAGTATCTGCCCGACCTGGTAGATGGGACGGTGTCTCCTGCTTTGCTCACTGAGGTCCAGGCGGCTCTCGCGGAGTGTCCAGATTGTCAACGTGAATATGAGATTGCGCAAAGGGTGCGAGCTTTTTTGATAGAGTTGCAGGCAGAGAACGCCAATGTGCGGATACCGGCAGGTTTCGAGGCGCGATTATTGGCGCGGGTACGAGCACAAAATAGTGGTTTGGAGTTGCTGGATCTCTCTTCTAAAGCCTTTGGTGAGTGGCTGGTAGAGTTGCTTAATCTCATAGGTGGTCTCATAAACCCCACTGCCACCATGCGGACGAGTCGTCCACAACCACGGGGTGCTTGATAGGGCTATTATTATTAGACTGTTCAATGTAGGAGGTCTTATCATGAGCTTTGTACCGGTAATTAATGCGCTGATTAAGATTATTACTGATATTCTCGATTTTATTCCCCGGTTGGTCAATGGCTTGATTATTCTGCTTGTGGGCTACCTGATCAGTGCGTTAGTGCGCTGGATTATCCGTTTCATCTTACGGCGCGTCCACCTGGAGCAATTAGCTGATCGTGCCGGTATCAACAATGCCATGAGGGGATTGGGTGTGCGAGCACCCCTGCCAGAAATCATTGCTCAAATCGTTTTCTTCTTTTTGCTGCTCAGTTTTGCCACTTCGGCGGTGAGTCTGATGGGACTGACTGCCGTGGCTGACCTCTTGCAAAATGTATTGCACTTCATTCCACAAGCTATCAGTGCCGCGATCCTGGTTATTTTTGGCTCAATGTTGGCGCGTTTCCTGGGTGGCACGATTGCGGCGGTAGCCAATAACGTGAATATTAGCTATGGCAACGCGCTGGGCAAGATCATTGAGTACTCTATTGTGGCCTTTGTCGTCGTCCTGGCTATTTCCACGCTGGGGGTCGATACCACTATACTCACGACCAGCCTGACCATTATTGTGGCCTCAGCCGGGCTGGCAATTGCGTTGACGTTTGCTTTTGGGGCGCACGAGGCGGCACGCAATGTTATCGCTGGCTACTATGTACGGCAAAATTTTCAGCCAGGGGAGCAATTAACGTGGGGTACGCATAGCGGACGTGTGCGTTCGACCGCGGGAGCCTATACTGTCCTGGAAGTGACGAGTGAAGCGGGCGCGGAAAGTACCATTTCTCTGCCAAATGCTTTTCTGCTGCAAAATGTTGTTATGAGCGCGGAGGCGGGAACACCAGCGACTCCGAATACGG
>JBPCJY010000038.1:0-12356 GCA_051004815.1 Ktedonobacteraceae bacterium | reverse complement strand
CCATCATCTGTGTTTTGCTTCACTCGGAACACCTTCTTGCTTGATACAAGTCAAGTCACACGCCCACACACCATGCCGTAAGGGTCGTTGCAGACCCATGAGAGGGCTTGGCTCTATGTGCGCCACGCGCTGCACGCCCACGCTGTTCGTGATGGAGTCCTGCCAGTTGGCACGAGCACACGATGCGAACACACCCACACCCATCGTTAGCAAAAGAAGTAAGGTGGCTCCTCACCCCGCCTTTGCTCACGATGGTGGATGTCTCCGTGTTGTCGGCGGCACGCGAAGCGGCGGCGGCATGCCCCCTGGGGCCGCCGCTTGTCGCCGGCAACAAACTGGCTTTTTTTGCACAAAAACAAAAAGTTTAGGGCGCGGTATAAGTAACACGCGCCCCTCTAAATACAAAAAGTGTAAGCTTGCTTCCCCATACCTACACCAATGGCAAGCCAATAGAGAAAAGTGAGGTGGCAATATGGCAAGACGTAAGAATCCAACCGTAGTACAGCCTTTGCTCTTGAGTGTGTCCGATGTCGCTATTCAGCTTGGCGTATGCCGCAATACCGTGTACAAACTCATGCGCTGTAATAACCTTCCCACTGTCATGTTGTGCGGTGTCCGTCGGGTGCATCCATCATCATTGCAGGACTGGCTCAAGCAGCATGAGCAGCAGAGTGCATGAGATTTGATTGTGACACGTCTTGTTGTTGGGTAATAACAACAACAGGACGTTTTTGTTCGATAGAGGGGCTAGGCTAGAATGGGAAAACAAAAGCGGCGTGGACATGGCGAAGGTTCAATCTATCGGCGTCAATCTGACGGGCGGTATGTTGGTAGTTTTATTGTGGAAGCGACTGGTAAGCGCAAGTATCTCTATGGAGAGACACAAAAGGAAGTCCTGGAAAAGCTGCGTAAAGCGCAACGTGAGCAAGAGCAGGGCATGCTTGCCACGGGGCCACAACAAAAGCTCAAAGATTATCTTGAGCATTGGTTAGAAGACGTAGATAAACCTGCAATTCGTGAGAGCACGTACATAAAGCATCACCATCTCCTCAAAAAGCATATTCTTCCTGCATTGGGGCAGATTCAGGTTCAGAAGCTCACGGCACAGCAAGTGCAAGCGTTCTATGCTGAGAAACTCAAAGCGGGGCTTTCTCCTGGCTCGGTCATATCGATGCATGGTGTGTTGCATAAAGCACTGAAAAATGCTGTCCGTTGGAAACTGGTTGCGCAAAACGTGTGTGACGTTGTTTCGCCGCCGCGCCGTGTTCGCCATGAAGCAGTGCCATTATCGCAAGAGCAAGCGCATAGGCTTTTAGAAGCGGCCAAGGGACACCATTTGGAGGCGTTGCTCACGATGGCTCTGGTAACGGGTATGAGGCAAGGTGAGTTGTTTGCCCTGCGTTGGCAAGATATCGACGTTGAAGGTGCCAGCGTCCATGTGCGCCGTACCGTTCTGCCTATTCCTGGGCGAGGGTATGTCGAACACGAACCAAAGACAGCCAAGAGTAGACGCAAGATCAGACTACCGCAGTTTGTGATGGAAGCACTGAAAAAGCAGCGTTTGCACATTGAAGCAATGCACTTGAAGGCTGGCAATACCTGGCGTGAGAGTGATCTCGTTTTCCCAAGCTATTGCGGCGGTTTCATTGATAAAGGGAACTTTCACGCGGTGTTCCAAAAGCTCCTCAAAGTGGCGGGGTTGCCACATAAGCGTTTCCACGATCTCAGGCACAGTACAGCAACCATCCTGTTGACGATGGGGGTACACCCAAAGATTGTGCAGGAAATACTGGGACACAGCACGATCAGCATGACCATGGATACCTATTCTCACCTGCTGCCCTCGATGCAAGACGACGCAACGCATAAGTGGGATGACCTTTTTAAGGGCTAAGTTGCGGTGGTATGCTGTCAACTTTGCTGTCAAACGTCCGTTTCTGCTGATAGTGGGTGGCTAGGGTGAGAAGTAGAGCGGTACTAGGAATTTAGTTTGTGCTAGTTAGAACAGCTTCGATATATCCGTCGTATAGATAGGTGCCAAAAACTTCGGAAATTGCTCAAAAAAGTGTCCGTATTCAACCTCTTCATTGATTATATTTAGTAGAGGTACCACAGAAGAAAAAATACGGACTAGACCTCTTTGGAGCTATTAGACCAAGATGGTGATGGATGTTCAGGTGGTAGAGAGTCTACAAGCGGGAGATGCCCAGGCCTTTCGATTACTGATCGAGCGGCTACAGCAACCCATAACAGGATATTTGTATCGTCTCGTGGGAAACCGCGAAGTGGCCCTTGATCTTGCACAGGACACTTTTTTACAGGTGTATAAAGAAATAGGTAGAACTTCGTCGGATCTTTTGTTGGATGCCTGGATCTATCGTATTGCAACAAATTATGGCCTGCGCTATTTGAACCGCAAACGCTTGCGTGCATTTGTGGGATTGGATGACGCCGCAAGTTCGGAAGACCATAATGCTTGTCTGATGGTACCTGGACCAGAAGGTCCAGCGGAGGCGCGGATCATGGTACATGAAACGCTGCTGAAAATGAAATCGAAAGATGCGGCCTGTTTGCACTTGCACTATGGCAATAGTTTCACGTATGAAGAAATCGGTCACATATTGGGGATGACTCCAGAGGCAGTTCGTAAGCGTGTGGCTCGTAGTGTGGAAAAGTTTCGTGAGCTCTATGGGACATCTTCCCAGGCAAATAAGCAATAAGCTCAGGTAAGGTAGACGTTCTATGTCAGGACAAATGCGGTGGTCAGGGGATGAGGATGGAAAAGCACATTTGGATGATGGCATTCTGCTTGCCTGTATTCGCCAGCAGTCGCTCGGTACGAACGAGCCTGACATCCACCAGCATATCGCTGACTGCGCAGAGTGTCAGGGACGCTATAATGAGCTGCGACAGACAAGCATCATGCTCGATGATACGCTGCAACGCAATTCATTACCCTTGCTGAAAAAGGGTGCGGAGTGGAGCTGGCTACAGAGTCCAGAGGCGGCGCGGCTCGCGTATCAACTCCGTCAACACGAGCGTTTGCACGAAGACCTGGCCCTGGGCATAGCTCTACTAACGCATTTGCTGCGCGTCTTACGAATCCTGTTGGTTCAAGCAGTATCCGCTTTGCTTCCATATATGCGGAAATTAAAGCTAGTACCGCAAAGGCGCACGCATCGCGGCATGGCCATTATACCGTTATCGTTATCTGGCGTTTTCGCGGCAACATTCCTGATGCTGGCGTTGACAGCAATAGTGGTGTTAGCCGCACTGAACGGACATAACCTGTTTCAGCCAACCCATTTACCAAGGGGTATAACTACGGCGGGGACGCAACAGACCATAGCTGTATCGTCTCATCTAACGGCAACCCCGACAGCGGGGCCGCAGTCGGGATCGGGAGCAACGCTAACGCCCGGTGTGCCGCTACCAACCATCTTTGAGTGTAATGATAAAATAACACATCATTTCAGTATCTGTGGCAAGAACTTTAAACCGGGTACCAGGCTCGAACTGGTTATTCAGTTTGGGGATGGTTCGTTCAAGACGCGACACCTTGGGAAGGTAGACGCGTCAGGCACTTTCCAGGACGGCTGGTCTATTTCTTCTTGCAAAGATGCGCCGATTACTATTTCCGCAAATATGATGCACTCATCCGTTAATTTAGCGGTGCTGCAGGATATTCAATACGGGAAATGCTCGACCAATCTGCTACAGAGGGCTGGTACAAATCATCATTAAGACAAGGCTACGTGTACACTCATTGACTCATTTGCGAACCGGATAAACCAGGGCGGCAGGGTGAAAGGACGTGAGAATTATGGTTATGGTACGACAGTGCGCGTGGTGTTTACGATTGATCAATAGCATCGGAGAACGTACATCCGTGTTACCGATGCCCAAGATCTACGAAGCAAGCCATGGTATGTGCCGGGTGTGTGGCGCATCCTGGTTAGAGGCGGTCGGCGATTTTAATAGTAATGGCGGCGCAGCGGTGTCGTCCCAAACTGAAGATGAGTTCCAGCATATTCAGTGTATCGGAGAAACCATGTTTCCCGCGATCCCTTCTTCACCGTTACCAGAAAACGAGGGACAGCTTCTGCTAGCGTAGGCTATCATATCCCAGTCTGGCAACAGCGAAGATGCAAGACTTCTCCTTTTTAATTGAGTGGTTGGTGGTGACTATCGTCGTGACGACCCCCATAGTCGTCGCAGTGACTCCCACCATGACCGCCAAAAAGGTCGAACCGATGCTCGCCTAAAGCGAGCGGTCGCATCTCTTTCCCCCCAGGATGCGACAAGCGGTTCGGCCTTTTTGCTGTTGTTTTGCATAAGTGTGCGCGGCGCGTTCGCCCACCCCAGGGTACCCGCAAGGGCTTGCACAGGGAGGTTTTTGCACCGCCCAGTTCCCGCCCCCTGTCATTCTGAACCCCCCTGTCATTCCTTGCTTGCGCCCCCTGTCATTCTGAGCGCAGCGCAGAATCTCTCGTGCCACGGAGATTCTGCGCTGCACTCAGAATGACATGTCCGAACGGAGATTCTGCGCTGCACTCAGAATGACATGTCCGAACAGAGATTCTTCGCTGCACTCAGAATGACATGTCCGAACGGAGATTCTGCGCTGCGCTCAGAATGACATGTCCGAACGGAGATTCTGCGCTGCGCTCAGAATGACAGGGGGCAGGAACTGGGCATTGCAAAAACCCTACCCGTGCAAGCCCCTTGCGGGTACCCAATAGGCGTCAAGGTAAGGACGACGCATCGGCACGGGGATCTCCGGAGGGGCGGGGGTGAGGTGGGAAGGGAGGGGACGCCAGCGTCCCCTCCGAGACGCCCACTTCTCCACACCTTAACTTGACGCCTATTGGGTACTCCTTGCGGGTACTCTGGGGTGGTAGGGTGTGGCTAAAGTGAGATGTAGAAATCTATTACCGCAGCAGAAAGCCCAACATCAACTGGTTTACCTCTTCGGGTTGCTCCTGCTGCACCCAATGGCCGCTCTCTGGCAAATACTGAATCTGGAGATGATCTACCCACTGCTCCAGGCCATGTGTCAATGCAATATCCAGCGCGATATCTTGCTCGCCCCAGATTAATAGCGTAGGCGCGGTAATGCGTGCCGCTTGCGTGGTCGAGCGACCGGGTAAGCGGCGAAACAACTGGCGGTAATAGTTCAGCGCCGCCGTCATCGCCCCCGGCTTACTCATGGCCGCACGATATATCGCCGTCACCTCCCGCGGAAAAGCCGTTTTTTGTACCGCACTACCATTGAGCATTCTACCCACACTGTTAGCGTTATTGCGCGACAGCATGATTTCTGGCAGCCAGGGCAGTTGGAAGGCGAAGATATACCAGCTTTTGCGCAGTTGTTTGAGTGTGCGCAACTCGCGAAACAGAGCTAGCGGGTGAGGAGCATTCAGCACAATCAAGTTGCGTGTCATCTGTGGATAATCCATCGCGAAAGACCATGCCAATGCACCACCCCAATCGTGCCCAACGATGGTGGCTTGCTCCTCACCCAACCCTTTGATTAAACCCGCGATGTCGCGCAAGAGAGTTGGCACGTCATAGCCTTTACGTGGCTTATCGGTATCGTTGTACCCGCGCAAATCTGGTGCCACAACCCTATAGCCATGTTCCGCCAGGAAGGGTATCTGGTGTCGCCAGGAGTACCAGAACTCAGGAAAGCCGTGCAGCAGCACCACCAGCGGCCCTTTACCCTGCGTCACATAATGCATCCGAATGCCATTCGTCATCATCTCGCGGTGCTGCCACGTTTCAGTGCTACTGGACCTGACCATGCTTACAGACCTCTCTACCCTGCCTATTCCCCTTTAGTATCGTTATAAACGATGGCGCGTTTAACCTGCGCGATCAGGTCCGTGACAGGAATGCCACGTGGGCAGGCATCGGTACAGTTGAAGATCGTGCGGCACCGCCACACGCCATCGCGCTGCCCCAGAATAGCCAGGCGTTCAGCACCACCCTGATCGCGACTATCAAAGATGAAGCGATGCGCATTGACGATAGAGGCCGGTCCCACCCAGTCAGGATTGCCCCACACCGACGGACAGGAACTGGTGCAAGCACCGCACAGAATGCACTTTGTCCCTTCGTCATAGCGAGCACGTTCTTCGGGACTCTGCAATCGCTCCGTCCCTGGCTCATTGTCGTGATTAATCAGGAACGGCTTGACCGATTTGTACTTCTCAATGAATGGATCCATATCGACAACCAGGTCTTTGATGACCGGAAAACCCAGCATCGGCTCAATCGTCACTTTTTCGCCCACGTCGCGCATCAGCACTTTACAGGCCAGCCGATTACGACCATTGATACGCATGGCATCGGAGCCGCAAACGCCATGGGCGCAGGAACGACGATAGGTCAACGAACCGTCCATCGTCCACTTGATGGTGTTTAAGGTATCCAACATGCGGTCAATAGGATCGACCTCTACACGAAAGTCAGCCCAGTACGGCTTCTTGTCCTTCTCCGGGTCGTAGCGTTTGATACGCACCAACATAGTTCTTGTTCCTTCCTTAATATATCCGTTCCTTGGGCGCGAATATCGGGTCGCCGTTCAGTATAACGTCTTTGTAGTCGAGACGTACATCGTGTACTTTGCTACCTTTGTACGCCAGGGTATGTTTCAGCCAGTTGACATCATCGCGCTTCTCATAGTCGAGGCGGTAGTGTGCGCCGCGGCTCTCAGTACGGGCCAACGCTCCGTGGATGGTGGCCTCGGAACAATCCAGCAGAAAGCCGAGTTCGATGGCCTCGACTAACTCCGTATTGAACTGCTTGCCTTTATCTTGCAATTGTATACGTTGGTAGGCGTCTTCCAGCCCATCCATGGTATCGAGGGCGTGCCGCAAACCCTTGTCGCTGCGTTCGACAAAGACTTTGTCGTCCATTTCATTTTGCATCGTGCTGCGTACCCGCGTCGCCGATTCGCCTCCGGTCGAGCTATAGAGGTGATCGACCATCTCGCGGGAATAAGCTTCCGGCTCCGGCGGCAAGGGTATATAGTCGTTCTCGGCGATGAACTTCGCTATGTGCTTACCAGCGCGTCGCCCGAAGACGATCAGGTCTACCAGCGAATTGGTGCCGAGGCGATTGGCTCCGTGGACAGAGACACAGGCGACCTCGCCAGCGGCATAGAAGCCCGGCATAGGTGTCCATTGCGGATCAATCACGACACGGGCATCGACATCGGTAGGAATGCCGCCCATGGCGTAGTGTGCCGTGGGTTGGATGGGGACCGGCTCGGTAATCGGTTCGACGCCGAGGTAGTTGCGGGCAAAGTCCGTGATATCCGGCAGTTTCTCGGCGATCAGCTTGGCTCCCAGGTGCCGCACATCCAGATAAACATAATCCTTGCCGTCTACCCCACGCCCCTCTTTGACCTCCTGAACGATACAGCGTGAGACGATATCGCGCGGGGCCAGGTCTTTAAGCGTGGGCATATAGCGTTCCATGAAGTATTCGTTTTTGCCGTTGAGCAACTTGCCACCCTCACCGCGGGCCGCCTCGCTCAGCAGAACGCCCACTTTATAAATACCGGTGGGGTGGAACTGGTACATCTCCATATCTTGCAGGGGGATACCGCGGCGATAGGCGATAGCCATACCGTCACCAGTACAGGCAAAGGCGTTGCTGGTGATGCGCCAGGCCCGACCATAGCCGCCAGTGGCGAAGAGTACGGTCTTGGCATGGAACGTGTGAATCTCCCCACTGCGAATCTCCAGCGCGATAACGCCACAAGCCTGCCCCTCGGTAATCAGCAGGTCCAGCACGAGAAACTCGCTGAAGAAGCGCACCTGGTTTTTGATGGCACTCTGATACATGGTCTGCAAAATCATATGACCGGTGCGGTCGGCAGCGTAGCAGGAACGGCGCACGGCGGCTTCACCGAAATTGCGCGTGTGTCCACCAAAGCGACGCTGGTCAATACGCCCGTCTTTGGTGCGATTGAAAGGGAGGCCGCGATGTTCCAATTCGTAGACCGCGTCGATGGCCTCGCGGGTCAGGATTTCCGCCGCCGGCTGATCGACGAGATAGTCGCCACCCTTGACGGTGTCGTACATGTGCCATTTCCAATGGTCTTCTTCCTGATTGCCCAGGGCGGCTGCCACGCCACCTTGTGCCGCGCCCGTGTGCGAGCGCGTGGGATAGACCTTGCTCAGCACGGCGACGCTGGCCGTGGGAAGTTGCATCGCGGCCATCAGGCCCGCGCCACCTGACCCCACAATCACCACATCAAATTTATAGTACATCCTGTATCCTCACATTTTCTGGGAAACTACCATCACGCTGCTCTTCCCTTCCACTCAGCTATGAGGCTTACCGCCCCGGCATCGGAAAAGTGATCAGCGTAATCGTACCTAACATAAAGAAGACAACGGTTAATATTCCCGCGATAGATAGTACGGTCAGCCGTGCGCCACGCCCGTGTACATAGTCATCAATGACGATGCGCAGACCGTTCATGCCATGCAAGAGCGCGAGGGTCAGCAGCAGCCAGTCATACAACCGCCAGAGCGGATTGCTGTAGCGAGCGGCAACAAAATCGTAGGTAGTTTTAGCGACGTCAGTGGTTACATGCATGAGAACGAGATGGAAGATAACGAGAAAAATGAGCAGGATACCGGAGACGCGAAAGAAATACCAGGAAAATGTTTCAAACCCGCCGCCCGCGGGCTTTGCGCCATAACCAGTCGGAATACGCATATTCTTTCTCCTCTGATGAAAAGGTTCATGAAGGGCGACCGCGTGCAGCACGGAGCTAGCCCTGCACCTCAACCATTACTTGGTGATAGTCGTCGCATGTGAATTCAAAAATGGCAGAATCGGCGCAAGCACAAAATACACGAAGGGTAGAAACCCGACGACGGTCAGCACCAGGACAATCACGAACATCAGTACCTGGTATTTTACTCCTTTGCGCCAGAAATCAATGATCATAATACGTACCCCGTTGAAGGCGTGCAGCAGTACCGCCCCGATCAACGAAAGCGAGAGGAAGCGGACGACCACGCTATCAAATAGCAAAATACCCTCGTTGTATACCTGGGGTCCGAATCCTAGCAAAGAGACATCCACAATGTGGATAAAGAGGAACAATAGAATTCCCAGTCCTGTAATGCGATGAAGCAACCAGGACCACATCCCAGATTGGCCTTTATACATGGTTTCCTCAATTCTGGTGGCGGGAGGCGTGGCATGAGGCAAGACATAGTATTGTATCGATTCAGTGGCCTCGTCGCGCTTGCTCTCGCCCTGTCGGTAGCCGCCTGGAGTCCATCTGGATCACCCAGCAGCATACCCCTACAACAATGTTCAGGCGAAAAAGCTTGTACCGTTAGCCCTGAAGGGAGTGCGTGCGCCCGTGTAGTATCCTACTAACATCCTTCAATGTGCTCGCATCTCTAGAATCAACGCCCATTACGAAACGACACCCCTATGTGCCGCCATACGTTCAGTTGACGTTGTGTTGATATTATACAGCACGGCACAGTGAAGCGCAAAGAGTGAGCTTTTCATACTGCCCCTCCGCCCCCCTTCACTGGGAGGTTTTTTGAAGCGCGCCGGTTTCGCCTGTCATGCTGAGCGCCGCGAAGAATCTGCGTGCGGTCCCGACGAGAGATTCTGCGCGGCGCTCAGCATGACATTCCCCCTCGCCGATGCCTTTCCCCAAAAACCTACCAGTGAAAGCCCCCACCCCCGCCTCCCTTGTATAAATTTGGCCTGATAATGTATACTATCAACAGAGAGAAAAAAACATTCCCACACAGACATTTTCAGGGCGGATGACGCTTCGCCCCTGCAAAGACAGCAGACGTTCGCGTATTTTGCAGGGGTGTGTAAAGCGTTGTCCGCCCTCTATTTATTTTGCATAGGCAAGGTTCAATGGTGAAGAAAAGTCCTTGACCGTTTGAACGGCCACACCGTGTCACCCTGAGCGCAGCGAAGCATCTCGTGACCGGTCTGTTGATGAGGAACTGTCACGTTCATTTGAACCTTGCCATATGGTAATATTCCCCATAATGAAGTATTATAGAAAAAGCTTTTTTCATGCGCGGATTGTCTGCTTTTGACAAGCAACCGGGCAATGTAACCCACCAACGTAATAATAATTGTTAGGGGCGACCTATCAAGCTTGCTAGCGGCAAACTGCCTGAGCAGGGAGAGTGTTGTGGGTACACTGCGCAATACACATGGAACATCACATCCTGTTCCGACAGGACGAAATAGTGTTGAAGCACGAGTTCCTCGGAGGGAGGAAGAAGTGCAGGAATTTCAGACGTTTTATCAGGAAAACCTTGGCCTGATCTACCGTTACGTGTATAGTAAGGTAGGGAACAGGGAAGAGGCTGAGGACCTGACGTCACAAATATTTGTTAAAGCAGTCCGCGGTGTCGATACCGAACGCGGACCACAGAGTATGCAAAAATGGCTGTTCCAGGTGGCTCGTACCACCATTGCCGACTATTGGCGAGCCTTTTATCGCGTCTCGACAAGTTCGTTGGAAGAATTGCTAGAGGCGGGCTGGGAAGGCCCGGTGGAGGAAGAGTCTGTCACCACTATTAGCAGTCGGCCATTAGAGCATGTACAACGTATCCTACAAGCCTTGCAGGAAAATTATAGAGAGGTATTATATAATCGTTTCCTACTCAATCTTTCCATTAAAGACACTGCTTTACGGATGGGATTGACGGAGGCGAATGTCAAAGTATTACAGTTTCGTGCGCTCAAACGAGCCGCCGAACTCGAATATATTGTCACCGGAACCAGGCAATAATGTGGGAACGGAGTGGACACCTGCCCACTCGCTACCACGTTACTAAACACAGTGTGGAGATACACCATTATGTCAGGTGAAGATCAGGAACGCTTTGAAGACTATCTGGAGCTAGAGCACCATATCGAAGAGCTTCAGGCTGGACGTGTCGCCCATCCGCCAGCGGAATTGACACCCAGCCAGGCAAGTATCTATCGCATGACCGCGCTTTTCCGCTCGTCTTTGCCTGAAGCCAATGAGCCACGCCCGGAGTTCGCCGCCGAATTGCTTGTCCGTCTTGAGCAGGAACTGCAACAGCCATCACGAGCAAATTCCGCTGCACTCCAAACCCCAAAACAGCCAGCTAAGCGACCCGGCGTTTCGCGTCGTGCGTTACTGACGGGTGGCGCGGCCATTGCCGCCTCATTGATTGTGGGCGTTGGCAGTGGGGCCGCGATTGAACACGCCATTAAACCGACGACCGGGAAGGTCGCCCCTCCCACTGGTACTCCAAATCTTGCCGCGTGGTCCCCGCCACTTGTCCCAGACAATATCCCTACTCAATTGCACTTTGTCACCACATTGGCAGAGTTGGGTGAGAACGCCGTACCCTTTTCCGCCGGTAGTGTGGTGGGCTATGTCATTCGCGATGATGGTGACGATGGCGACCCGGACAAAGGACAGATTATCGCCATGTCGGCGGCTTGTACACACATGGGCTGCATTGTACAGTGGCAAGATTCTGACCGCAAGTTCCACTGCCCTTGCCATGGTGGCCTGTTTAGCGAGTATGGCAAAGTAGATACCGGCGCGGCCCCCATTCGCTATCTCACGCCACTACCACGCCTGCAAACAAAGGTCGAGAACGGTAACGTGTATGTCAGGGTGCCAGCGAGCCAAACATGAGACGCAACCTGCTGGTCCTGCTCCTGGGCTTAGCTTTTTTGCTTCTTTTGACATGGGCCGGTTCGGTTCTGGTCGATAGTATCCCCCACCCCGTTACCGCGCCAGTACAGACTGCTCAGGCCGGTCCCTATCAAATCACGCTACAAGTCAATCCTAACTCTCCTTCAGTCACCCAACCCGCTGCATTGACAGTACAAATCCTCACCAATAACTCACAACAACCCCTGACCAATGCACATGTCACCCTGGAAAGTAATATGCAATCCATGGATATGGGAACCACCAGTACCACAGCGCAAGCGCAGAGCGACGGCTCCTATCTCGCCCACGTACAGTTTCCCATGAACGGCTCCTGGCAAGTAACAGTAATTGTCGCAATGCCCGGACAACAGCCCGCGAACGCCATCTTTGCGATAACGGCTCAGTAGAGGCTTTTTCTATGCTATACTTAAGACGTGCAATTACTACTTGAATAGGCGAGTCGCCGAAGGTGGCGAGAAGTCTTGAAGCGTAAAAAAACTCATATATATAAGACTTTGTTGGTGCATGACAGAAATGGTGGGATGAGCCGCCTTCACCGCGATAGGGACCAGGGCGACCGCAAGGGTGCGCCCCTACTATACACGGGCTTGATAAGCCGATTCACTCGTGTATAGTAGGGGCG
>JBPCJY010000037.1:0-24567 GCA_051004815.1 Ktedonobacteraceae bacterium | reverse complement strand
CCCTATCAACACGCTCTGTTGCAATCCCTCAATCGGGCTTCCACCTATTCTGACCCTGGCATACTTTGCCGTTCGTGCTTAACGAGCGTAGTGTTGCAATCCCTCAATCGGGCTTCCACCTATTCTGACAACTTCGCGGTAGCCGCGTGCTTGCGCTATAGCGGTCGTTGCAATCCCTCAATCGGGCTTCCACCTATTCTGACCGCCTACGTGTAGTATAGCACTGGAGGCGGGATTAGGCCAGGGTTTGCGAGATGCTCGCCAGGAAGTACTAATTTGGGCGTGTAAATGAGAGGGTGAAATTGGTTTTTTCTGATCGAGTGGCTTGTGGGGCCGTGCGAGAGGCTAAGCGTAGCAGTGGTGTCACGCCTACCTCTCGCAAGGGCTTCGCTATAGTTAAACAATGAAAAGGACATCTTCTGTTGGTGGCTCACCGCCGACGGTTTCGACTTTGTCGAGGCAGGCGGCACATAGGGGGTAAAAACGCACACTGTCCTGTGTATCTTCTACGTGCTTGGCTAGTTTCGATTTTAGTAGCACGAGTTCTTTCTTGGACAGGAAACACTCGAAGAGCGAATATTGCGTCCAGGTGCCAAAGCCTGAAAGAACTTTATGCACTTTTGTACGCCTGCGATCACTGGGGATGTCATAGGCGATGATATAGCACATGGTTTGGCTGGATGACATGGTTTTGGTGGGTGCCATCGCTGTTCTCCTAGCGCATAATGAGCGGCAGATACTCGTCGATCTCTTCGGTCAAATACTTTGCCATGAAGCGGGCTTGCAATTCAATGCAACGCCGATATTTTACCTTTTTGCCAAAGATGGGATGAGTGATCTCCTCGTTCAGTCGCTCTTCAAATTGCTCTAGAAAGAGTTTGCGTGGCTCTTTCTTCAAGCGATAGGCGTTGAGTTCGATATGAAAATCATTTGGCTTGAGCATGCGATTATTCAGCAGTGTCAAGACGACAGAATCTACGATGATTGGGCGAAATTCTTCCATGAGGTCCAGAGCCAGGGCGGGACGCCCATAGACGGAACTATGCAGGTAGCCAATATATTGATCAAAGCCGACCACTTGCACCGCGCTGGCAACTTGCGTCGTGAGTAAGGCGTAGCCAAAGCTGAGTAACGCGTTGACCGCGTCAGTTGGTGGACGGCGAATTCTCCCGGCAAACGGCCATTGTTGCGGATCGGCAAGCATCTTACCAAAGCAGGCGAAATAGTTAGCACTGCCAGCACCTTCTAAGCCCAAGACTGTTTCTAATGCTGTTCCCGCGATGCCACTATCACCACTGACTAATGTTGGCGCAGCTTTACCTGGCTCAGGAGAGAGCTGTGTCAGTTGGCGTATCAACAGGGCAATTTGCTCAATCTCGGAACTGAATAGAGGCTCGCTGCGACGGCGATCTGAACGCTGCAACATGGTGCGCTGATTTGATAACTTGCCGATCACGAACCGCCGCGCCAATTCACAACGTCGCGCAGGATCATTATGGGTGCGATGTTGGGCCAGGCGTAATAGTGAGTTTTTAGAAAGTTCTGGCGTGAGACGGCCTTTGAATTTTCCAAAATGGGTCATGAAGTGAATTTCAATATTTTTCTCTAAAAGCAGATAGAGGGCCGAGGCTGTCATCGTCACCTCGCCCATGACGACTACATCATCCACTTTGATCAGTGGAATACGTCGCTTGTACGCTGCCGCCATGACAGTACCGCCCTCGCCGCGTTGTTCGGGTACCTGTATCAGCAGACAATCTTCTGTATCACGGCGCACCAGGGCGCGATCTTCAGTCAGGTAGAGTGTTGGCATGTATGCCTCCTTTTCGAGCATTTAAGAGCTTCACTTCCTCTGGCAGACAGATAGAAGATAAGCTGCAATCACGACAACGGATCGCTATCTTCCCTTCGAGCGGTGGCGGTGGACTATCGAGCAAGGAAACTTGAAAGGCCAGAGCAATCGTCGCTTGCGTTTTTGCTCGCAATTCGGGTGTGAAATGCACCTGGACGCGCTTCCGGGAACCAAAGTAGAAGATATAGCCATAGGGAGTGGGTGGTTTATCCGGCTGTCGCTCTTCAAGGCAGAGAGCCTGGGCGCAGAGTTGTACATGATCGTTGAGCCATTTGCCCTCTTTGCCGTGCTTATATTCCACCGGTATGAGTATGCCATTTTCTTCCTCAACGATATCGGCAAAACCGGAGAGTCGAAGAGCTTCACTATAGAGGTAGAGGTGATTGAGCTGTAATTCGCCATCTCGTGTAGTATGTTGTCCCGGCTCGTCTGCGCGTTCATGCAAGAGAGTACCTTCCAGTACAAACTCGTTCCTCAGCATATCGCCTTGCACAAATTCGTAGTGGAAGCGGCGCGGACAGTACTCGACCGCGTTGAGATACGAGAGCGGAATAGTCTCAGGCGCACTATGTGTACTCATGGCGTACTCTCCTTCGCTATGGCAGCGTGCGGCACGGTTGGCTCAGTAAGATTTGTACAGCGTGCTTGCCCCATGCCCATGGTCGTTTTGTAGCCTATGCCGCTAAAGAGGGCAAAACGGGCCAGTGGAGAGAGCCATTGCGCCTCTGGGGCGGTGGGTATACCCTTCACCTCGTACACAATCTTCCCCTGGAAGCCGGCTTGTCCGAACTTGCTGGAAGGCATATAGCTTGTCGCTAAGTCGTAGCGAGCTACGATAATCTGCTCCTCGCACCACGCGGCCAGGGTTCGTGGTGACATTCCACTCGCCTCCATACGCAAATGCGGCGGTGCGAACGATTCCCATTGGCGGGCCAGGCTCTCAAAAACATAGACCGGTTCAGGAAACAATTTCAATAGTTTGCCCCACGGCTTCTGTCCCATACTAAAAGCGGTGGGCGTCACGAACTCAAAAGCATAGAGTTTCTGCGCGGGACGACGCAGCGTGTGCAATTCAGCAAACGATGAGTAGGCCACCCATGATTGGGCCGATGCTTCCGGGTCGGGCGAACTCACCAGCCGGCTCATCTCAAAACGAGCATCCCCAATTCGCACGACCAGCGCACGAGATTTGGCGATCAGCAATTGCGCGAATGAGCTGAATATGCTGCCGTCCAGCATGGTGATACGCAACCAATAGGTTTGCCCCGGCAGCACGGAGACCGCCTGCTGCTTCGTTCGCGCCTCCTCGATCTGCTCTGGCGTGAGGTGATTAAAGCCTTGCAGCAGTCCCACGCTGTACGGTCGCCTCTGGTTCGGCGCATGCAACCACTCAGACAAGGCAGGTTCGCCCTGGCGCACCATGTCCAGGAAGGCAGCTTGCACCTGGTTGCCAGCCCCCGGCGAAACTTGACCCGCTTCTATTGGGTGAAGACGGAGGAGGAGAGAGAAGAGTTCGCCGTGAGATTGGGTCATCTCGGTAGATGTCTTTTGCACAGATTGTGTCAAGGGAAGTATCCTTTCCAGCATCAACAAGAATCAACAGATGAACGGACGATCATCCATCAATTGTGTCTTATGCCTATCAATCGCAATGGCGCGATAAGGGATTTCAGCACACACCTGAAATGCCATCGTCCCCAAAATGACCAGATATGTAAGTGTTTTGCCGTCGCAAAAAGTCACATCCATCTGCACAGGGAAAAAGCGGGCTTGCCTTTGCAGCCGACGAATCGCGCTAGCAGTAGAACTTCTGGCTTCATTAAGTGCAGCAAAAGCAGGGATGAATTGTGTCTGAAAGAGGGATTGTAGCGTAGGGTCTAAGCCCCGATTATCACTAAGCGAGACCACTTCCAACCCATACAAAGCTGTCACTTGATAGGCAAACTGTTCTTCCCACTCATCTTGCGTGTATTCATTCGCATTGAGCTTGAAGCCAATCTGTAGCGGCTTCTCACGGAATTGCCGCAAATGGCAAAAGGCCAAAGCATCTTTTGACTCTGCTGGGGCATCTTTCCCTGTATATTCTTCCCATTGCGAGACTGGCGAAAAGTAACGCGCCTCATAATACCTGGCAATGTGCAATGCGTTATAGAACGCCACATCCTTGCTTGAATGAAGATGATCGGGGTCATATACCAGAGCCAGCGGCGGTTGAAAACTATCGCGGAAGCTAAAGCGTGCCTGATCTACAAAGTAGTTACGCAGATCGCGTTGCAGCCACTGCACCACCTCATACCCTTTCCGTCCTACTGGCTTTCCAACACTACCCAACCTTGCAACAAACGCCTTCAAGCACTTTTCTAGCTTTTCTGGTACATCAACCGGTTTCTTATCAACCTTCAACCGGAGAATGTTAAATGCCTCTTGGGGAATAGTTTTTAGCTCACCATAATGCTTCTTACGGTCTTCAAATTCCCGAACCTTATATTGTGCTTGCCGATACGTAAAAGGCCGCTTGACGCCAAAAAGCTTCTGGATATCTTGCAAGAATGTTTCGAGGTTGGGCATATTTTCAGTAGCTGTTCCTTGGCCTATAAACATGATAGGCCGGAATACCTCCAATATCGCTCCGGTCTTGATGTAGGCATACAGATCGTTGCGCTTCGGCATCTCTTCTGAGTCGGCTATTCGCGCCAACTCAGGCCGTTCTAGCTCTTTCCCATCATATGCTTCCAGCAGTTTATAGGCCGCAGGATCGACAGCTACGATCACAAAACTTGGATGATCGCGCTCCTCCGCTGCCAACACTCTTCCCGCTCGTCCTATTCTCTGTACTAACTCATCACCTGAAAAGGCATCGAGAAGCAAAAAATCAATATTTTGTCGCGGCTTGGGCCGTGAGCGGTCAAAATTGTACCCAATATCAACCGTGGGCGTTGCCAGGATCAGTGGCTTCTCTTTTGCCGCGTTACGCTCAGCGCGTTTTTCCGCTCCTGTAATGCGTCCCATCTCAGCATCTGTGATGTTTGATCGAAGCAGCTCATGAATGCGGTTCACCGTGCCAAGCGAACTGGAGATGATGGCTCCTTCAAGCCCCTGGTCAAGCCAGGTCTGTAGCGTTGCTTGCTGTTGCTGTGCCAATTGCAACAATCCGCCCTGTGCATCATCTTGCTGCAATTCCTCGGTATGATACACTTGCAATTGTACAGACGTAAGAGCGCGGACTGGTTGGATGTCTGGTTCGTCAGCCGGATCGATTTCTCCAGGCCGAATCCACGCAATAGGGATACCCAATCCATTCAGGTAGTCCGTAACTTGGGGACGAGGAGTGGCGGTCAGGATACAAAACTGTCGTTTCTTCCCTACATTATCGATATATCCTTGATGTTGCGAATACTTCATGAAAAAGAGAAATGCGGTCAACTGCTTGGGGTTGTAGTAGTGAAACTCGTCAATGATGATGTAATTGAACAGTCCAAAAAAGTCTCTGAACAGTGATGGTCCGTCGAATCTTTGATAGCAGAAGAGGACAGCATAGTAGAAGATATCAGGGTTCACGACATACAGGGTAGCCCGCTTTGTGTAATCATCATCCACTTTACTGGCATCATTGAGTATCGCGTGCAGTGCGGCACCTCTGCGCAAGCGGTCTTCGCTGAAACCCTCGGTATTCTTATACCTCTCTAAGTCATCTTTCGTTAAAGCTGTCACGCGGTAAGGCAGACCGTTTTCTTCGCAAAATTTCTTCGCATCCGCTACATGCTGAGCCAGCAGCTCGTTGGTTGGAGCAATCAACAGAGCATTGTGGCTGATTGGTGTAAGTTTATCAAAGCCGACATCCCTGGCCCGTTTTAGCAATCGTAGTAGAGCGGCTTTTGTCTTACCTGTTCCGGTGTTGTAGGTGTTGACAATGATGGGTTTCTCAGCGTTATAGGTAAGCCACTGATGGTAGAGTGGATACCAATCTTTCTCTTGCGGAAAGGTGGCGGGAGATGGATTCTCCCCACGCCACTGGTACTCATCCTGTGCCTTGAGATTGATCGACAGCATTGCACATACTCCTTCTCACTAAGCCAGTGAGTCAACACCATAACGCATTCCTGCTGGGAGAAACACCTTTTGTCCGCTCTTCGTTACGCCCTGCCAAAATGGCGCACGTAGCAAGCAGCGGCTTAGCAAGGGCGCAGGATAGATGTTGTAGACAGAAAAGCCGCGTAAATTCTTCACAGACGAAGGGGGCAGATCGACCGCGTTCAGCAAAAACTCTAGTGATCGCTCGCTTTCTTCTGGCTGTCCATTGGCCAGTGAAAGTTGCTCCCATTGGATACGCGCCTTGCTATTGAACTTGCCAAGTCGAATATAGCCGGGCAAACGTGCGGTTATATCCTGTGTCGAAAGCAGGTAAAAGATGGCCTGGCTCTCTAATCCCAGCATACGTAGCTTGCCGTTTTGTGGGAAATTGGCCGCCCTTGCTTTCTTATATGGGTCTGTACCAATAGCATTCTGATCGAAGCGGAAGTAATAGCTATCCGTCTGCGCATTAAACTGACTGAATACATAGCGCAACTTCCCAGGCTGAAAGGTCGCGGGAGTGACGTAGATGCCTTGCTCGTTCAATGGGCTCAGGTCTTGCTTATAGCGTGGAGGGCCGCTCCAATCGTAGGGTGCAGCGCATAAACCCATGGCGTAAGTTAAGGCGTAATTGCCGATGAGCGGTTCACTTTCGTAGAGCGTCCCTACCTCACGGCTCGCAAAGTAGGTATGCTCCATTAAAGTGAGATCGGCGCGATAGAGATACATCGTCATAGCGTCGATCCCCTTGCTTACTTGCTCGTTTTGGGATAGCCCCGGTCAACGTCCACCAGGAAGTTCTTCACATCGTCAGGATTGCGGTAGAGCGCAATCGTCTCGTCCTTTACGCGCTGTAATACATCACCACGCAACACAACCGGCATACGTCCAACCACCTGTGAGAGTAAGGTATTGGTTGCATCGTGGACAGCATCCAGTACCTGTGCATCAAGCAGTGGGAAATCCAGCTCTTCTTTATCCCCTTTCAAGGTGTCATAGACATGCTGGGTAAGTTCAAGGTTGGAGAAGATTTCGGTATCGCTAAAGACAATAGCTGCCAGCGTATTGCGTACACGCCCCAGGCGGCTGCTGATGGCACCATAGCGAGTACTGCGCAAAACGTTGCCAATAACATACTGTAGCTCGCCTAGCGTCACATCTTTCAGCGTCTCAACGTCCAGGAAATGGGTCTCCGGCAGCACGTACTCGTCTTCATTGATTGAGGTTGATGGCTTATTATCATCGAAGGGACTACGCATTGTACCGTTATCAAAGGTGGCGTTGAAAGTACGCTTGCCTGTCACTTGAGCTACTGGGCCGATTGAAAAGGCATCATCGGTCATGACACGGCTCTTTTGCGCTCCACCACCACCAACAGCATAGCCATAGAGCATGCAATCAATACATTCCCCGCACGGTGCATTGGTATTGAGCGCACAAATTTGTTCTTTCTTATTGACTAAAGCCATTTTCAACAAATCATGCTCACGCAACAATTCGCGTCCCGTCCGACGTTCGACAGCCGTTTGCTTGCGCTTGCTAATCATCACGCGACGTATAGGCGTAGCATTGTTTACCCCGGCTGTCACAACCTCCTTGACAAGGCCCTCTCCGCTTCCTTCGGTGCGAAAAATCGTCTCCGATTCAGTTTTGCGCACGACAAGTAAACTCGCATATCGCCCGTGGGGAAATTTATCATACCTGGGCTGCAAATACTCACTATACTGATTCAATATGGTCAGGTTGCCAATAACACTCATGGTCTGTACTCCTTCATTCACTAAAATGGTTACTTCTCTGTAAAAAGCCCCTGCGAATTGGGCGAGAAATCAAGCTTCCTCAGCTTCGTCTTCTTCAATATTCTGTGAGGCATCATCCTGCATAGTCTGCATCGCGTCACCAGCACTTCTCGCTTTGCCGTGGGCAATGAAGATTTCGGCCAGGGCTTGTCGCATGTAAACAAGGTAGGCACTGCGAATCAAGCGTTCGCGTTGCAACAGTTTATTCGCGTTATTGTGGTGCGCCTCCTCCAACACCTGATCAAAAAACAGGTCAACGTAGTGGTAGACAGCGTCCTCGCGCACTCCCTTCGCAACGCGCTGTACATGCTCATAGATAAGTCCCTTACTCCCTGTGCGAACTAACCGAATTTCCGCGGGGTCCTTCGGGTTGGGGCAGCGATCAAGCTCATTCAGGATGATGTCTAAGGGCTTGAGCATCGAGTTACGTTTGTACGAGCGACCACGAATGCGATGAGAGGCCGCAAACGTCGCTAATTCTTGTAAAGCGTCCATAATAGGATTCTCCTTCTACAATGTAGTTAGTTTAGTAAGTTCCGTTAAAATTGGGGCAACGACATGGCTCAAACGAATCGCCTGGTACTCAGGTTTTCCTGCCTTTTTACGCGAGACCTGCTGCTCGGTCAGGCGGTCTACCTCGTAGTAGAGCGCAAGAGGGTCGCTAGCGGCAGCAACGACAAGATCATAGATAGTGTCCTCAAGTTTGTCTTCTTTGGTGGTGAGCGTATCCGCAAGTTGATGAACTTTGCACAGCTTACTGCACAACGTTTCAACATTTTTGCGCGTCATCGCTGACTGCGGAAGCAACCAACTCATACTCTGCGGTGGATTCTCCACCAGTAACGCCACCGGCTCATCACCAATTTGCTCATTTGCGAGATTGAGCGAAGGGACTGGCATACGAGAAAGAATGACACGGGTATCAAACCAGTTAGCCAACAAGGCTGTTTTTTCCAAGGCTTGCAGGAATTGCAGCCCATAATTGCCACCTGCAATGATCAATGGCAACACAGGTGTATTACTTAATGCATCGGAAAGCGTTGGTATCCCCAAACCATCAATGAAGGAACGGTAATACCGTGGCGATACCTCAACTTGCAACTCTTTATAGCGTTCCCACTCACTAAAGTAAGTTCGTGTATCAAGGAACAGCGACTTATGATCAGTATCCTGCAAATTTTTGATACTTTGCCACCACGCTAACAACATCGGCTGTGTAAAGTAGGAGTAGGGGAAAAGGTGGAGATAGAACGTTACCTGTTTGCTACCTTGCTTGTCACTGTGAGATCGCCAGGCAAGTTTCTCCAGAATAAATTGTGTGCGGCAGATATCACAGACATTACGCTTGGGATCGCGGCTACTTCCAGCCTCCAAGCGATTAGAGAAGTTCTGCACTCCTATATTAGGTGGCACTTGTCTCTTCATCCAATTACTCGCTTTGAGCGCACTACCACAATAGCAGCACTGCTTATGTGGCTGCCTGGCGTCTGCATAGCGACGCAACGTCTCGGCAAAATCGATGGGTTGGACAGGAATCGTATGCGCTGACGTATCGGCGAGGCTATCCCACATTTCCAGGTGGCGTTCCAGGTAATCAACGATATAGGCTGTGTCAAAAGCCACCAGTGCTACATCTTCTGCTTCAGCCGAAGCCTCGTCCGTCTCTTCAGATGCAGTTTTCTTTGGCTTTCGCGCCGCCTGGGCTTTGGACGCTTCAACCTCCAACTGCTGCAAATCTTCCAAAGCAGCCTGCACCATCGCCTCAACGTCCCGTACAGGAAGATTCCGCGCCATAAAGTAGCCGCGCCGATATGGATCGATCAGGGCATAGAGCGCATCTGCTGTTTCTGGCAATTGGAAGAGGCGCATCACTCGCGACCACGCGTCCTGCTTGACCGCCTTGAGTTGGTCAGCGCGATGATCCTTCAAGAAGTTGCGGTATGCCGCGACAAACTCGCCTCGTTTGAGAGCTTCTTCATCGCTTGATACCAGATCTGCATCTTGCAAAAGCTCCTTGATTTGCGCTTTGACCTCAGTAGCAACTTTCTCATTGGCAAGAGCCTTAGTCAGATCACTGCGAACAAGGCGGTCACGCTCTTCGCGCCATTCCAGTCGGTACTGTTTACGCGCTACCACGTTCGCAATGATGCCGAAGATCGTCTCGATAGTCGCTCCACTTTGCAGCGCGGCATCATCAACGCCAATTCCAGAGGGAGTGGCTTTGATAAATTGTGCCAATTGATCGGACTGTAACTTCGCAAAGCGTTGTCCAATACGCTCGGCGACAACTTTTTGTTGCTCAGGCGTCCAGGTAAAGGGAATCTTCTTATCCAAGAGATAATCCACGCCTTCAGGATGATAGAGCAGATCAATGCAGGCATCTTTGCCATAGGTTTCAAGCATATAGCCCACTATCTCGTTGTGCATCACGTTCGTCATCAGGCCACGAAGTTCGGCCAGGTGATGTCCAACAAAACGATAGCGGCGCGGATATACCACCGCGTTCAGAGCCGAGTTTACATGATCGCGCAACTTATCACGGATATGCTTCTCATGGTGTAGGGTAAAATCACCAGAGTGCGAGTTATCAGAGACATCGGCGGCCTTCATGAGATATTTCAATGGCCCTTCCAGCCTATCCGTATCCAGGCGGCATTGCCCAATTTCGTGCTGATTCAGTACCGTCTCTACCATCGACCCTTCCTGGTGAGCATGGGCCAGATAGATAATATCAAACTGGTAGTCACGCCACTCTGGGAAAAAGGCTGTGACCTGCAACTGTTCAAGCTCCTGCACAATATGCGTTTTTGAAGCGGCATTGGCATAGCTAGTATTCCTACCATTCGCCAATTTGCCGTAGGCATCAATTTTGTTCAGGTCGTGGATGGTGAGGGCCAACAACAGACAACGCATCTCATCGGCACTGAGTTGAAAGAGTGGACGCAGTTTTTCAATCGTCGTCACCAAGTTCATAATATGCGTCCAAACGCTCTCCCCCGACTTACCCCCGTACTGGACAATGTACTTATAACGAAGCAAGCCCTTGTTCGCAATGTACTCAATATACTCCGTCAGCACCTCTGCGCTATCTCCTGTATCGCCCACATTCTGATAGAGAAAATCAAGCGGTTCCCAATCCACAGGCATAGACAACCTCCTTACTAAACTGTTCAACATGTCGCCAATAGTAACAGATGAGTTCCAGAATTGCTAGTTGTTTCTTTTCACCGTATCTACCCCAATTGTAGAGCAGGATAGCGACGGCTAGTGTCGCATTAAGCGGTTTTCGCTACGAGTTTTCGGCTTTTCGCAAAAATTGCCTGAACGCCGATTTACGAAGGGATAGAAATACCAGGGATGCTGCAATCGTCTTTGGCACAATCAAGTCACGAGGGACGGGTGTACTTTTGCAGAAGTTGCAAGTTTTGTAGGGTTTCAGGCCAAGGTGGGAATTTTTCATATGGACGATTTCAGGACGATTTGGCTGCTCTTTTTTTGTGCCATTACTCTACGGATAGCAGTATATCTCTTCTGTTTTGTTTTGTCAACATGTTGTACAAGCTATTCTTATTCTTTTATGAATACGACGGTATATGTCGCATCAAATAATCATTCATAAAATTTTGCCATGCGTTGCACCACTTTGCGCATTTCCTCACGTAGGCGCGGCGGCTCTACCAGTTCTGCCTTGTCGCCATATTTGAGCATTTGCTGAATTACGCGCCACTCGTTATAGGCTGTTGCTCGCACTAATACACGACGGCGTTGGTTGCCTCGCTCATCCAGGTAGACCTCTTCACGCTCAAGAGTCTGGGTGAGCCAACGCTGGCTCAGGCCGCGTTTCGCAATGTTGCCATCAATCCAAAACTGAAACTCGACTGGGCGACGCCTGCGCTCCATGTCAACCATGTCGTTTTCCGCTTTGAGCGTCTCCGCCTTAATCCGGTCAACACGATACTCCAGGAACTGACTGATTGTATGGCTATAGGCGATGAGGTAGAAGTGACCATCCAGGTAGATAATGTAATAGGGATCGATATGTTCATGAGCAAAGCTCTCCTCTTTACGCTGAGTGGCCATATATTCAAAGCGGATTTGCCGTCGGTTGCTGATAGCCTGTACGATAGTATCAATAGTGGCACGGTAGGGAAGGTAGTTAGCAACCGTAGAAAGATTGAAATAGATATAGGGTTTACGCACCCAACGGTCAAAGTGCAATTTCTGTTCAGCAGGCAGTGTGGAAACCAGTTTCTCAATCAGCGAAAGCATCTCGTCCGTGAAAGGATTACGTGGCAGTTGTTGTGGTAACGGCTGCGTGTGATCGGCTTTTGCATAGCGTGTAGGATCAGCAAACAAGGTATACAACAGAGCCAGACTATCCACCTCTGATTCGGTGAAAAGGAACGTTGCCCGTGGGCCTGACCCCTTTACAAGGCTATAGCGCGTGGGTTTTGTCCGCACTTTCACCTTTTTTATTTCAAAGCCTTGTTCCTCCAGGAATTTTATGTCTCGCTCAAACATCCTATCGGTCCGGCGCGAAGTTGTTAGTGCCGCAGTAGGGGCCGCGCCATCAATTTTGTAATATAAGGCTAGATGTTCAAACACATCTTTGCGCGTACATTCATTGGCCGTCAAAAACTGTAGTAGTCGAAAGATACGTTCAGCAGACTCGTGCTTGAGACCACCGATTGAAGAGAGAGCCATAAATTTTTCATCGTCCTCGTGAAGAATAGATGTTTGCTGTTGAGTGTCACTGTTAGCATTGTTTTTATCCAAGAGCGCATCTTCCTTCCTGTCAGTCTCAAACTCTGCATTCATACCTGGACGCATTATATCGTATGAGACAAGTTTGGTTATGAGAAGTCTGAGCACCCAAGTGTCACTCTTCCGTGTCTTGCAGCATCGCAATCTCGCACGTTATTTGTTAGGGTATTTAGGCTGAATATAGCCACAAAGGAAGAATGTTATGCCTACTATACCGCCAACACAGCGACCTGTAGCGGAACGTCCTCTTCACAACAAACCCTTTTCATTCCTTATGCAACCGCGCTTTTTGGTGCCGGGTCTGGCAGTGTTGGCAGCAGCCGTGCTTGTGCTCTTCCCTTTTGATTGGCTTGGGGAGGTGTGGCCATGGTATGCGCAGATATTTGATGTGGTTTTTGCCACGGCATTAGCACATATGATCGGTCATGCGACGATCTTTTTCATTGCCAGCGTGCTCGTGCTTTGTTCGTTTCCCGCGCTACGCTACAGGCCAGTGCTTTACTTTGCGCTCATGCTGCTGGGAGCGGTGGGAGAGGAGGCTTTGCAAAGCCTGTTCAAACTTCAACTGCCTACTATTTGGGATGGTCGCGATCTGTTGTTAGATAGCGTTGGTATTACGGTGGGTTATCTTGTTGTCAGGTTGTGGCTGCTTGTAGTTACCAAGAACCGCTAACATAAAAAGCGTAAAAGCGGTAGAAGTATGCGACATAACGAAGGAAGTAGCTAGTACACCCGTGTGTCTTTGAGAGACCTCCTTCTGAGAGTGTGCTTTGTTACTCTCAGAAGGAGGTCTCTCCTTTCTTTGTCGGCAAGGAGCTAACTCACTCTCGTTGCGCAATCCGTGGGAACAGCTATGGAATGAAATGATTTACAGTTTAAATCAGCTCAACCCGTAACTCTCTGCCTACGACAGCAGCAGCACGTTGTATAGTTTCTAGCGATACCCCTGTCTTTTCCGGGTCTAGAAGTCTTTCCAGTTGTGATCTGCTCGTGTGCATACGAGCAGCCATTGCTGACTTTGTGATATGTTGGGTGCGCATCGCTTGTTCGATCTGCCAAGCCAGCACTTTTTTCACTGCGGCGGTGGTAGATGCTTCAAGGATGCCTTCCTCTTTCAGAAAGTCTTCAAAAGAGGAGCCTCGATTGGGATTTTCAGGCATGGCTTTCATATTTGAAGAACCTGGCTGGGAGAATTTTCAGCGAGTCATTCATGAACATACTGTACCATATATGGTACAGTATGTCAAGTTCAATGCTTCACAATCAGATATTTGGAGATAAGGCTTCCCGTGAGCGGACTTGAGAGTGGTCCTGGCTGTCATTCTGAGCGCCGCGAAGAATCTCTGGTGGGCCAGCAGACAGATTCTTCGCGGCGCTCAGAATGACAGCCCTTATCTCCAAATATCTGCTTCACAATTCCTTGCGGAAATTTACGATGATTTTTAACACTTGATAGGATTGGTTCCACATTTTGTTGTTTATTCGTGGCCCAAAATCTGTTATGATAGAACATGCGAACGAGTGCCATCGGCGCGAGTGATATTGTATCGGTGAGTGAGGAGCGCGAAACCTGTGGAGCAGATTGAACAACGGATTGAGCAGCAGTTAAAGCAGTATTTTGGGCATGATGCCTTTTTAGCAGGGCAACAGGAGATCATTGAACATGCCATCTCTGGGAGAGACGCGTTTGTCTTGATGCCCACAGGGGCTGGCAAATCTCTCATCTATCAGTTTTCAGCACAACTTTTGCCGGGGGTGACGGTGGTGATTTCTCCACTGATTGCTTTGATGCAGGATCAGGTAGATCGGCTGAAAACTAACGGCATTGCCGCCACGTTCATCAATAGTGCGCTGAGCAGCGCGGAACGGGCGGAGCGGGAACAGATGGCTCTGGATGGAGAACTCAAGCTGCTCTATGTGGCTCCCGAACGTCTATTAACGGGAGATTTCTTACAGTTGCTGGACGAGGTGCAACGGCGGGTCGGACTCTCGCTATTGGCGGTTGACGAGGCACATTGTGTTAGCGAGTGGGGCCATGATTTTCGTCCTGAGTATCGGCAGTTGGGACGCTTGCGCGACCGCTACCCGATGGTACCTGTGTTGGGATTGACAGCTACCGCGACCGAACGTGTGCGGGCAGATATCCTCACCCAACTGCGTCTGCGCGATCCCTATATTCATATTGCTAGCTTCAATCGCCCCAACCTCTCGTATGAGGTGCGCGAGAAGCATTCAGGTACGTACCGCGAACTCGTGCAGTATCTGCGCAACCAAGGGGATGCTCCTATCATCATCTACTGCCAGAGTCGCAAAACTGTTGACGATGTCAGCGCGGCCCTCCAGCGCGATGGCGTCAACGCTCTACCCTATCATGCTGGCTTGACCAACGAACAACGGACGCAGAACCAGAACCGCTTTATCCGTGACGATGTTTCTGTCCTGGTCGCCACCATCGCCTTTGGCATGGGTATTGCCAAGCCGGATGTACGCGCCGTCATCCACTACGATATGCCTAAGAGCCTGGAAGGCTACTATCAAGAGACGGGACGGGCCGGACGCGATGGTCTGCCCGCGCAATGTATTCTCTTCTTTCAATACGGCGACCGCACCAAATACGAGTTTATCCTCGCGCAAAAAACGAACGAACAGGAATTATTTATTGCACGGCAGCAACTCCAACAAGTCGTGGCCTATGCTGAGAGCTTGAGCTGTCGCCGCCGTATTTTGCTGGCCTATTTCGCGGAGGACTATCCACAGGAGAATTGCGGCAACTGTGATAACTGTCTGCGCCCACTAGCGGAGATGGAAGATCGCACGATTGACGCCCAAAAGTTCTTGTCCTGCGTCTCGCGCACGCAACAACGCTTTGGCATGCGCCATATTGTAGATATCCTGCGCGGTGCCAACACCCAGCGCATACGCGCACTTGGCCATGACCAACTCACCACCTATGGCATCGGTAGAGACAATAGTGCCGACGAGTGGATGCGCTTTGGCAGAGCTTTGCTGCAACAAGACCTGCTCAGGGAGGAAAATAGTGATGGCTATCCCATCCTCAAACTGAATCGGCTTTCGATGGAGATATTGCGCAAGCAGCGCAGTGTCGAGGTTGCTGCCGCGCCGGTGCGGCAACAGAAAGCGGATAGCGGCAGCAGCGCGGAAGTGGATTTGACATTGGAAGAGATGGGTCTGTTCCAACATCTGCGCACATTGCGTAAAGAATTGGCCGATGCGCTCAATGTACCCCCCTATGTTGTCTTTCCCGATAGCAGTTTGCGAGCCATGGCTCAACAGCGTCCGCAAAGCGAGGATCACTTTGCGCATATTCCAGGGGTGGGTAGTCGCAAGCTGGAAGCCTTTTATGCGCCGTTCACTCGCGCCATACGCGACTATTGCGAAGAGCACAACCTGGAAATAGGCCTCGTACCGCTCAAGCCTGAGAAGGAACGCAAACAATCTGTCGCCTCTGCTGCTCCCATTAGTGCTGGCCCCTCAACACGTATGGTCACGCTCGATCTCTATAAAGCGGGTCGCAGCATCGAGGAGATTGCTACGGAACGTAATTTGAAGCCGAGTACGATTAGTAGCCATTTGGCCGCTTTAATAGAGATGGGCGAGGATATCGATGTAATGAAATTGCTCGTCCCCGGTCACTATGATACAATCGTTGATGCTATTCTCAAAACCGAGGGCAACAGCCTCACACCCATCAAAGAACTCCTGGGCGAAGAGTATAGCTATGACGAGATTCGGTTAGTGTTGGCAATGGAGAAAAGATAGATGGGGGCAAACACATGATAAATAGGCCGTGAGAGTGCAACGCGTTGCGCTCTCACGGCCTATTTATCATGTGTTGTTTAAATCTTTGGTGGTCCTTGTTTTACTCTTTTGCGCATTCCTTCTATGCCGCCCTGGGTTTCTGGGGTGCCCCATACGGCTTCTAGCCACCAGGTTACGCCGGATTCCGCGAGTGGGCGGATGATGCTGGCGGCTTTCTCGGTGTCGTCACCGGGGGTCTCGCCTTCCATGATGATATCGAAGGGTGTGGTCGGGGTGCGATGCTCGTCAATATAGGCTTTCATGGATTGGATGTCGGTGGGCGTCATTTCGACCATTGATTTGTCTGCATGCATTTTGATGGGTAGTACACCATCACAGCGCAATACGCGGCGCATAGATTTCATGCGCGGCCACGCTCCTACTACCCAGATGGGTACTCTGGGCGTCTGCACAGGTTTGGGGGCGAAAGTTACATCGCGTAGATGATAGTGTTCGCCATCATAGCTAAATTTCTCGCCACGCCACAGACCGTGCAGGATATCCAGGCTCTCGTCCAGCATTTGCGCCCGTTTCTTGCGGTCGATCTCCTCGCCCACCGCGCTAAACCAGTCATTGGGATGGTCAGGACCCGCGGCACCTAGCCCGACTGGTAGAATAACCCTGCCATTGGATAGGTGATCCAGTGTCGCCACCTCGCTGGCAACTTTCCAGGGTCGTCGGCGTGACAAGGGTGTCAGCATCGTGCCGAAGCGAATGCGTTCGGTACGCATTGCTACCGCCGCCAATGAAATCCAGGCATCAATCCCCCAGACAAGGTCCCAGACAAAAATGCCGTCCCAACCTGCCTCTTCCGCCTCGTGCGCCAATTCAGCTAATACACGAGCATCAATACTCGGAAACGTCAGACCATACTGCATACATGACTCCTCTCGTTTATGTGATCGATTTGAAGTTATACATGTAGTATATGGCAGACTTCATGACACCATGTGTCATATTTGGCTTATTGTTTGGTAGTTTTTTGAGAGAAGCGTTTTTTTGTTGTCGTATATTGTTTCGGGTAGCGGTGGTTCACTGCTGTATTGGTGGTGAAGCACTGTTTCGTGCAGCAGTGTAGAAACGGTTCAGACGCTATACTAGCGACGTGATGTAACAACTACTGACTAGTCTCTTTATCATGAAAAAAGAAAGGGTTATTATGAAACAAGTCCTTCATTGTCGTCGTAATAAACTACTGCATGTTCTCTTTCTGAGCGCAATCCTTCTATTGCTAGCAGCTTGTTCAGGCAGCACCACTACTACCCCAGGCAAAACTCCTACTTCTGCACTAGCAGCACCAACTGCCAAGCCAGGCACACTACCGAGTGGCACCGTTCTTTACCAGGCCGACAGTTCCAGGCTCAATAGCTGGCATGGCACTACGGGCTGGAAGATGGTGCATGGCTTTCTGCAATCCGATTTGAGCAGCGATAATGTCCTCACCTCACCATATGTACCGACGGTGCCAAACTACGCGGTTGAGGTTCACTTCCAGATCGTGAGTGTCCCACAGAGCGGTGGGTATTTCGCCGTCACGGCAGAGCAGGTAGCGGGGAAAGATGGTTATAACGCTGGCATATTGGGGTTGCTCGGCCCAGGCCCACACTCGCAATTCGCCAACCCCGAAGTGAATTCCTACATCATACCCATGAGTGCCATGGATTCGCCATCTGTAGTCGCTGACTATGAACCCGGCTCTGGTTGGCATACCTATCGCATTGAGGTGGAGGGGCCAGTGGTAAGCTTCTTTATAGATGGCTTACGGAAGAGTTTCGCTGCTAGCTCACAAACCGACTTTCTCTCCAGTGGCCCTGTTCAGTTCAAAGCGGCTAAAGCTATTATTCGTGTGGATAGTATTCGTATGTTAGTGCTTTAAATGTAGGTTCTAATATACGCTTGGGCAACGGGTTTCTCTTGCTATAGATTATTGCAAGCAGTATGATAAGGGGAGACGATATACCAATTACACCGCTTTATTTTGGACAATTGGAAAGAGAAAGGAACATACAATGGAACTAGGATTGATCGGGCTTGGCCGCATGGGCATTAATATGTCGCGTCGGCTGCTGCGCAAGGGACATACCACTGTTGGCTATGCCCGCCACTGGGAAACGGTGCAGGGATATTTGGACGATAACTCCATCTCGAAGGGGGCGCACTCGCTGGCAGAGGTTGCCAGCCAACTATCTACACCCCGTATCATCTGGCTGATGGTACCAGCGGGGTCGGTAGATGCGACCATTCAGGACTTGCTGCCCCATCTTTCAGCGGGTGATGTGATCGTTGATGGTGGCAACTCCTATTACCACGATGACATCCGGCGTGCAGCTGAACTCAAAAAACATGACATCCACTACGTTGACTGTGGCACAAGTGGCGGCGTCTGGGGACTGGAGCGCGGGTATTGTCTCATGATTGGTGGCGAAGATGGCGTCGTTGAAAGTCTCGACCCTATTTTCGATACCCTTGCGCCTGGCATTGATGGCGCATCACGCACAGAAGGGCGTGAAAAGGTGGGCGGCACAGCAGAAAAGGGCTATCTCCACTGTGGGCCTAATGGAGCGGGTCACTTCGTGAAGATGGTTCACAACGGCATTGAGTACGGTATTATGGCCGCTTATGCCGAGGGACTGAACATCCTGCACCGTGCCAACGTTGGCAAGAATCTACAAAATATTGATGCCGAGACGGCACCAATACAGAATCCCGAATACTACCAGTACGATCTCAACCTGCCAGATGTTGCCGAACTGTGGCGGCGCGGCAGTGTCATTGGCTCCTGGCTGCTGGACCTTACCGCCAGCGCACTGCTCAAGAGCAACGATCTCGCCAAATTCGCTGGTCGCGTATCCGATTCGGGCGAGGGACGTTGGACAATCTCAGCAGCTATCGACGAATCGGTACCCGTTCCGGTGTTGAGTGCAGCCCTCTTCGAGCGGTTCACCTCGCGTGGTGAGGCAGATTTCGCCAACAAGCTGATGTCCGCTATGCGTTATGAGTTCGGTGGACATCTGGAAAAGGAAGCGGAAGGCAAGGGATAAATGTCCACTAACCAAACACCTTTAACACAACGCCCGGCGTGGCAAGCCCTGGAGGAACATTACCAGCAGATGCGGGATGTTCATCTGCGGCAGCTTTTTGCCGATGATCCGCAGCGCGGCGAACGGTTCGCAGCCGAGGCTATCGGCCTCTACTTTGACTATTCCAAGAACCGCATCACCGACGAGACGCTGGGCCTGCTCCTGCAATTGGCCGAGTCTGCTGGCCTACGCGAGCGCATTGATGCCATGTTCCGTGGCGATAAGATCAACGTCACGGAACAACGCGCCGTACTCCATGTCGCTCTACGCGCCCCCAAAGACGAATCGATTGTCGTTGATGGCGACAACGTCGTACCGGAAGTTCACCAGGTGCTGGACAAGATGGCGAACTTCTCTAACCGCGTGCGCAGCGGTGAATGGCAGGGCTACACGGGCAAGAGAATTCGCAACATCATCAACATCGGTATAGGAGGCTCTGACCTTGGGCCATTCATGGCCTACGAGGCGTTGAAATACTACAGTGACCGGAACTTGAACCTGCGCTTCGTCTCCAACATTGACGGTAACGAGTTCGTGGAGGCCACCCGCGACCTCGATGCGGCAGAGACACTCTTTATCGTCTGCTCCAAAACCTTCACCACGTTGGAGACATTGACCAACGCCCGCTCAGCCCGTGACTGGTGCGTTGAAGCTTTGGGCGATGTCAAAGCGGTTGCTAAACACTTCGTCGCCGTCTCCACCAACGAGAAGGAGGTCGAGAAGTTTGGCATTGACACAGCGAACATGTTTGAGTTTTGGGATTGGGTCGGTGGGCGTTACTCCTATGACTCGGCCATTGGCCTCTCGCTGATGATCGCTATCGGCCCCGAACAATTTGACGAGATGCTGGCTGGCTTCCACACGATGGACGAGCATTTCCGCACGGCACCATTTGAGCAAAACCTGCCAGTGCTCTTAGGGCTTATCGGCATCTGGTACAACAACTTCTTTGATGCTCAGACGGTGGCAATTCTGCCCTATGACCACTATCTGAGCCACCTGAGTGCCTACTTCCAGCAACTCGACATGGAGAGCGACGGCAAACACGTTGACCTGGAAGGCAACACGGTCAATTACCAGACCGGCCCGATCATCTGGGGTCAGCCCGGTACCAACGGCCAGCACGCGTTCTATCAGCTTATTCACCAGGGAACTAAGCTCATCCTGTGCGATTTCATCGGCTTCTATCAGGCCCTGAACCCGCTGGGGCGACACCATGATCTCTTGATGGCCAACTTCTTTGCGCAGACCGAGGCTTTGGCCTTCGGCAAAACGGCGGCGGAGGTCGAGGCTGACGGCGTTCCTGCTTTCCAGGTACCACACCGCACCTTCGAGGGCAACCGTCCCACCAACACGATCATGATGGAGAAGTTAACACCGGATACGCTGGGCAAGCTGATCGCGCTCTACGAGCACAAAGTTTTCGTGCAAGGCACCATCTGGAATATCAACTCGTTTGACCAGTGGGGCGTCGAACTGGGCAAAGTGCTTGCCAACCGCATCATCCCAGAGCTCGAAAGTGGCGAGGAACCCGATCTCAAGCACGATAGCTCTACGAATACGCTGATTGCGCGGTATAGAAAGCTTAGAGGAGGTTCGTAATTTCTTTATATTTGGGTGGTTGGTTGAAGGCCCTCTCTGAGGGCCTTCAACCAACCACCCAAATATAATTATTCTTCCCCCTCCTCTACCTTGCGCAGAGCTGTGGCATCAACCACGTCATACGCTTTTACCAGTAAGGTGGCGATATTGGTAGTGCCTACTGTAAACGGAGCATCGCCTAGTCTTTTCAGGATGGCCTTGTCAATTTCGGGAGGGGTAGGATTTACGCGGAAGGAGGCCAGAGCTTCACCGGCTTGCCAGAATGTTGCAAGCTGCTCATTGAGGGAGAGTAAAGGCTCTTTCTCGGCGGTAGGCGTTGGTGTAGGAGATGTCGGCGTTTCAGCTGGGAAGGATGCCGTGCGCTTTTCCCGCAGGGCGGCAATAATTTGTTCTTTGGTGCGACCACGCAGCTTGAAAAGCAGGAATGGGTCTTCGTCGAAACGCTCGGCCAGGAGGTAGTAGACGGCGGCGATATGCTTGCAGGGGTTGGCATAGTCAGGGCATGAGCAATCGGTGTCCAAATCTTTTAGCGAGGTGGGGAAGAGTGAAAGATGCACTGCTCCAAAGGCTTCCTCGATATTCTGTGGCATCTCGCCCGCCAGCAGTTTCGCCGCGAAGAGGGCCTGTGAGGCCATCGCCTCGATCACTTTCTCCCAATCCTGCGCCGAGAGCGGCTGCAAGCCTATCTTGACGTTATACGGTTTGGGCATCGAACCCTGTACCTTGGCCTTGACCTTGCCAAGTTCCACATCAATGGAAATCACCTGTCCCTGGCGAGCATAGGAGCGACCACGAGTGAGGCGCGTCCCCATGTTGAAGGATTCTAGCACACTGATCCAGCGTTTTGACCACCACGTCTCTCCTATCGCCCCGTGTTCTTTCTTCGTCTTAATGCCGTCCTTCACCCGTAGAGGGCTGGTGCGTTCATAGTAATCCCAGTAGTCACCCATCGTTTTACTCTCCTACTGCCTCGCGGCTCAGGGCGAACAGTTCTTTCAGTTGCGTGGTTGACATCTCCGTCAGCCAGTTTTCGCCACTGCCAACGATACTATCAGCCAACTCTCTCTTCTGCTCAATCATCATGTCGATGCGCTCTTCCAACGTGCCGATACAGACGAACTTGTGAACCTGCACATTCTTCTTCTGTCCGATACGAAATGCCCTGTCGGTCGCCTGATTCTCCACTGCGGGGTTCCACCAGCGATCAAAATGAAAGACATGGTTCGCGGCAGTCAGATTCAGCCCTACACCACCGGCTTTTAACGAAAGGATAAAGAGTTGTGCGCCGCGTCGATCCTCCTGGAAACGCTGCACCATGATATCGCGCTGTTTCTTGGGCGTTCCGCCGTATAGGAAGAGTGTCTCGCAGCCCAACCGCTCTTGCAAATAGACGCGCAGGAGCTTCCCCATCTCGGCGAACTGGGTAAAAATCAACGCCTTATCGCCGGCAGCCAACACCTCTTCCAGCATCTCTTCGAGACGAGCCAGTTTCCCCGAACGGCCTTCCAATGTACTACCATCAGCCACAAACTGTGCCGGGTGATTACATACCTGCTTGAGTTTCAGCAGTGTCGAAAGCACCAACCCCTTACGCTCGATACCCTCCTCAGCCTCTTCAATCTTTGCCATCATCTCCTTTACCACTGCTTCGTAGAGTGAGGCCTGTTCCTGGGTGAGATTGCAGAAAACCTTCATCTCCATTTTATCCGGCAAGTCCGCGATGATGGATTTATCCGTCTTCAAACGGCGCAACACAAAGGGCTGGATCAGTCGTTTCAGCGATTCAGAGCGGTCGGCATCGCGGTACCGTTCGATAGGGATAGCGAAATTCTTGCGAAAATCCGTGCCTGACCCCAGGTAGCCTGGATTTAAAAATTCCATGATTGACCACAGTTCAGAAAGCCTATTCTCCACCGGCGTCCCCGTCAAAGCAATTCTGTGGCTCGCTTCGAGCTTCTTGATGGCCTTCGTCTGCTTCGCTTCATCGTTCTTGATATTTTGCGCCTCGTCCACCACCACATACTCCCAATCAATAGTCGCAAGATGTTCCTGATCGCGCAGTGCCAGCGCATAGGTGGTAATCACGATATCGTTCTGGCGCGCCTCTTGCTCAAACGCTTCCCCGGAAAGCCGCTCATGCCCATGATGCACCATCACATGCAGGGAGGGTGCGAACCGCTCCAACTCTTTTTGCCAATTGCCCACAATGGACATAGGGCAGATGAGTAGGGCGGGATTGGGTTTGGTGCCATTTTGTTGGGCAGAACGTTCGTGAAGTAGTAGGGTGATAAGCTGAACGGTTTTTCCGAGGCCCATGTCGTCCGCGAGGCAGGCTCCGAAGCCGTATTGTTCGAGGAAGGCTAGCCAGGAAACGCCTTTGAGTTGATAGGGGCGCAGCTGGCCGTGCAGGCTGGCGGGCTGTTTGATAGTGGTGATTTTGACGCCTTCGGTCAGCTGATCCAGAATGTCTTTGAGCCAGCCAGACCCCTCGATGTCCATAACTGGTAGGCCCAATTCAGAAGTTCCTTGCCCTAAGCCGATACGCAGCGCGTCACCTAGCGTCATTTCGCCCTTGCCGTGCTTTTTCTTAAAGAAAGCGATGGCTGCCTCGATCTCTTCTGGGCGTAGCTCTACCCATTGTCCGCGTATCTTGATGAGAGGAACTTTCAGGTCTACGAGGTTGGCAAATTCTTCAAAGGTGAGCGTGGAATCGCCGACGGCGATGGTCCAGTCGTAATCGATGATGTTTTGCAACCCCAACAGGCCGGAGCCATCTGTTGTACCAGCCTTTGGTTTGACCTTCAACTTGACACCCAGGCGTGTTGTAGGTTTGCTCCACCACGGCGGCACCAGTACGCCAAAGCCGCTCTGTTCAAGCAAGGGAGCCGATTCGCGCAAGAAGGAATAGGCTTGCTCGGTATCGAGTTTCAGCCCCATCGGGCGAGCGGTTTTCAGGCTTTCTTCAAGCGTGGGGAAGAGGCGGGAAGCCTTACCCAGATCGGCCAGGATGCGCTCCTGGGGATTTTCAAATGAGCGTTTGAGGAAGGTGAGCGTGTTTGAACGCTCCTGCCAGACCTGTTGCGCGGGTACGAGCAGGCTACGATCATCGTTGGCCTGGAGATAAAAGCTGATGTGCCAATCCGTCAGGTTGTTATGGTCTTCGCCCGGCGCATCAAGCCGGAAACAGGTACGAAATGCCGCATTCGCTTCTGGGGGTTGAAGCTGATGCAGCCAGTTCTGTAGTTTTTCTGAAAAAAGCTGCAATTCGGCAGGCGTCGCCGTAAGCGTCGCATCATGTGAAGTGAGGGCTTGCAACCACTGTTCTTGTAGTGAACGCGACTTTGTTGGGCGGTTATGCCCGGACTTGCCTGGCAGCAGCGAGGTCGCGGACACGCTTTCACGCACAAAGGCATCCACCGTCGCGTCGAGAAACGATTGTACGATGTTTTGGATGGCGGAGAATCTCATTTCATCGGCAGGGAGAAACGACCAGCAAAGGGGCGGGATCGCTTTTGCCAGCACCAATAACCGCTCGGTATCTTCGCCCACCAGGACCGTGTGCCAGGCGGCGCGAAAGTTT
>JBPCJY010000036.1:0-22238 GCA_051004815.1 Ktedonobacteraceae bacterium | reverse complement strand
CTTGCGTATGTGGCTGTGAACTGGACAGAGACACCAACGCTGCAATCAACATCCTACGGCTGGGAAGCAGCCAACAGCTAGCAATGGCTGTAGAAGCCCCTTGTCTTTAGACATGGGGTCCTTCACTGGTGAGCATATTGGCAATTACCGTATAACAGCTCGGCTAACGGCGGGAGGCTTCAGCGTGCTCTATCTAGGAGAACATATCACCCTCACTGATCGCTATGTTGCCGTCAAAGTGTTGCACGATAAGTATCTCTTTTCAGAGAGGGAACGCAGCCAGTTTTCGCAAGAGGCGCAGATACTCAACAGAGTACAGCATTCCTATGTGCTTCCTGTGCTCGATGTTGGTACCCACCGTGGCTTCCCATACATCATGACGGAATACCAGCCGCATGGTACGCTGGAAGAGCGGTTGCGCAATCACCATCCACTCACAACAGAGGCGATAGAGACGATTCTCCGCCAGATAGGCATGGCCCTTGTCCATGTTCATGCTATGGGCATTGTACATTGCGACATTAAGCCGTCCAACATTCTCTTTAATGCCAAAGGTCAGGCCCTACTGATGGACTTTGGCATAGCGGAAATCCTGTCGTCCACAAGCCAGCAGCGTACGACTATCCAGGGTTCGTTCGATTATATGCCACCTGAGCAGTGGCAAGGGATGATCTGTAGAGCAAGTGATCAGTATGCTCTTGGTTGTCTGGCCTATCGACTATACACGGGTCATTTGCCTTTCCATGGCCAATCATATCATGACCTGCTGTATATGCATCTCTATGAGGCTCCGCTTCAGCCCCGATGGTACAATCCTGCCATACCTGAATATGTGGAGGTGGCCATCCTCACAGCGATGGCGAAAGAGAGCAACCAGCGTTACGAAAGCGTGCTGGCTTTTCTGCGGGCGTTACACATTGTGGCACCCTCAACAGAAAAACGCGCTCAATTCTCAAAGAGCAAAGCCCAATGGCTCAGCGAAGGATATGCTCGTTACAAAGCGCAACAGTACCACGATGCGTTGGCCGCTTTCAACCAGGTCCTTCAACTTGATGCGGAGCATGCCCCGGCCTACTATTGGAAGGGCCTGACCCTCTCTCACCTCAACCATTTGGAGAGAGCATTAGCTGCTTTTGATGAGGCTATTCGCTGTGATCCTCGTTATCCTATGGCTTACAACGAGCGCGGCAATGTCCTCTATCGCCTGGGGAAATATGGGGAAGCTGTCGAAGCCTATACTATGGCGATCCGTCTGAACCCACACTATACCCTGGCCTATCGCAATAAAGGTGTAGCATTGGATGCTTTGCATATGCCCAGGAAAGCACTGCTCATGCGTCAAAAGGCACGCCAACTTGAAGGTGCTCAGCACAAAGAGACGAATGGAACGGATGCCATCAAGCCCCATCAACCACTACACAGTTTTAGAGTGTGAAACATGGCCAGGGCGACCGCAAGGGTGCGCCCTGGTTGCCACACGGTACACGCTGCAATCATTCACAAGCCTGAAAACGTGGCTCCTAAAAATCCTTGCCTTTATCACCCCATTCTAATACAATAGAGATGTTGCAGAGGTTGGCTATACTCTGGCCCCCCATCTGTAATCGTTGGCTGAATTACAACATAAACGCGTGGGCCAGCGTAATAAAGATAGAGAAACGTTTGGTGGAACATAAGGCCAGTACCAGGAACGCCCAGAAAAACGCAAATCGGCAAGGGCTGGGTCGTACAGGCGAACGGTTGGCAGCCGAGCAGTTGCTGCGCCAGGGCTATCATATCCTGGAGCGCAACTTCCGTTGTTCCTACGGAGAGATTGATCTTGTCGCGGAAGATGCGCATGATCTCATCTTTGTGGAGGTGAAAACGCGTCGCGGCAACGCCTATGGACTGCCGGAAGAGGCAGTGACGTTCCGCAAACAGCAGAAGCTCATACAGCTTGCATCATATTACCTCGCTCTCCATGCTTGTTCTGAGCGATCATGGCGCATAGATGTGGTCGCCGTCCAAATGAGTCAAGGCGGCAAACCGGAAGAGATTCGCGTCTACCAGCACGCTGTTACAGCATAATGTTCTTGCATGAACGATAGATATCCGACCATAGCGATGGTCATAGACACAGAAATGGGAGGCATGATATGGCCGACTTTGTAGAGTCCGCGAAAAATTTTGTCAGTGCCGCGGTCAGTCGCACGAGCTGGGAAGCTTCAAAACAGATGCGCGTCCGTAGCAAGCAGGGCGAACTTGATAAACTATTAGAGCAACGTCACAAGCTGCTCGACGAAATGGCACAGGTGGCAATGAGCCAGTATCAACAGGGGGTGTTGGCCGATCCGCAGCTTTCACGTATCTGCGCTGGCATTATGGAGTTGGATCACGATGTAAAGAGTCGCGAGGTGCAGCTACAAGAGCTCAAAAAGGAAGGCTATAGTGGGGATCAATCCGCTCCTGGCCCGACTCCTGATTACTCGCCTCCACCGTTCACGCCTCCATCTTCAGCCTCTTCAAACCAGCAAGCCAAAGCGGGGCCGAACCAGCAAACCTCGGCATGCCCCACCTGTGGCAATCCGGTACGTGCAAACTCACTGTATTGTCGTAGCTGCGGCACGAAATTGCGCTAGCATAGACAATGCGTGCTATAATAAGGAACATCGCATTTGGGCGACCTGCGCGGTCGCCCTGTTAGTGTTTGACAATACAGCTAAGGTGTAAAGGCGATTCCGTGACCAAACATGCGCAGGAAGAGGCGACCAGTAAGCTTGATATCATCAGCCATAGCTCGACACAGACGCAACGCCTGGGTGTGCGCCTGGGAGAGTTATTACGCGGCGGCGAATTGCTCTTACTTGAGGGGCAGCTTGGCACGGGCAAAACTACCTTTACGCAAGGTCTGGCTCAAGGCATGGGCATTACCGAAGACATCAGTAGTCCAACATTTACCCTATTGAAAGAGTATGCCGGACAAGTAGTCTCTACGCGTGAGCCAGAACAAATTTCTGCCGTGCAACAGCCTATGCGGCCCGCGCTTTATCACTTTGATCTCTATCGCCTGGATGATCCCGCAGAGATTCTTGACCTTGGTTTCGAGGACTATTTCTATAGTTCTGGCGTATGTGTTATTGAATGGGCGGATAAGGCGGATCTGCTCTGGCCGACAGAGCATTTGCGCATTCGCCTGAAAATGTTGAATGAGACGAAGCGGGGCCTGTTATTTATTGCGGTAGGCACGCACTATTGCGAACTATTGCAGCAATTCCAGAAAAAGACGTATGTTACTACTAGCTCTTGATACCTCGACCCGCCAGGCCAGCCTTGCCCTTTGTAGCGAGGAAGCATTGCTTGGCGAATATACCTGGCATGTTGGCAACAACCATAGTGTCGAGTTGTTACCGCGCATTCAGCGACTATTTGCTGAGTGTGGTAAGGTCATGCAAGATATTGATGGCGTGGCCGTCGCTACTGGCCCCGGCTCGTTCAATGGCTTGCGGGTCGCGCTCTCAACAGCCAAGGCGTTGGCTTTTGGGCTTAAAAAGCCGCTAGTAGGGGTAAGTACACTGGATATCATTGCGGCTCAGCAGAGGCAGTGGAATGGGCCAATCTGTACATTGTTGGAAGCGGGACGCGCTGAACTTTATGCCGCGTGTTACCGTTTTGATAACGTCGTGAACGAGGGCGGAGAAGTTACGTATCGTCTGCGACAACTGGGTGATTATGTATTGATGTCACCACAACAAATAGGCAGCTACCTCCATGAGCAAGGCAATAGCTGGCTAAGCACACCGGGAGAGCGCGAGGTGCCGTCGTTTCTCTGTTGCGGTGAAATCAGTGCAGCTTCGCGCCTGGCTTTATTTGCTCAAATGCAGGGGCAATGCCATTTTGTAAGCAATGTTCAGGCGGTCAGGCACGCTTCTGTGCTGGCAATGCTGGCATTGCAGCGTATACAAGATGGTACAGAGGACGATCCATTACTACTCGAACCCCTGTATTTACGGCGTCCTTCCATCACAACCAGTACCCGTAAGCAGCCACTGCTGGGCGGTACATCTCATCGACCCGCCGACCAGAGTCCAACAGGGCTGAACACAACAGAAAGGGAAGAAGGTGCGTTACGTCATTGACCGTATGACGATGTCAGACGTGCCTCGCGTCGTGGAAATCGAGCGTTTGGCTTACCCATCAACCTGGCCTCCCAGCGCGTATCGCAAGGAGCTACAGGATAATCGTTGGGCGCATTATATTGTGCTGCGCGATAGAAAAATCTCGGAAGAACGTGCGACTGTGCCTGCGCAAGAGCAAGAGAAGCCACGGCGCGTTTTCCCTCTTTCGCTCTTGCCCAGTCGCCATATTGCCACTCTGCCCACGTCAGACCTGGCATCAATCATTGGCTTTTCGGGGTTGTGGCTGATGGTGGATGAGGCACACATTACCACTATTGCCATGCATCCAAACTTTCGTCGCCTGGGCTTAGGTGAGTTGATGCTCTCAAGCCTTATTGATATCGCCTATTCTATTGGCGCGAAATGGGTCACGCTGGAAGTGCGCGTGACGAACTATAACGCGCAGAATCTCTATCGGAAATACGGCTTTCGCGAGGCCGGCTTGCGCCATCGTTACTACAGCGATAACCAGGAAGACGCTTTGATTATGTGGACGGATGAGATCAATTCCCCTGCCTATAAACACAAATATCAGGAGCTCAAATCGGCCTTGCTGAAGAAATTAGAGACGCAGTAATTACCGCTGTGAAGTTTGTAGCTTCGTTGACACAACTGATACAACTGATACAATAATATGGGAACCAAAGCTATGCGTGTACTAGGGATTGAAAGTTCATGTGATGAAACGGGAGCAGCTATCGTCCAGGATGGACGCTATCTGCTCTCCAATGTCGTTGCCTCCCAGGTCGAGATTCATAATCGTTATGGTGGGGTGGTACCCGAAGTTGCCTCACGGCAGCAACTGGCCTCCATTCTCCCTGTCATTGAAACCGCGCTGGAGCAGGCTGCTTGTGACTGGGATGGGATAGATGCTATTGCCGCTACGTATGGCCCAGGTTTGGCTGGTTCCCTGTTAGTAGGTTTAACGGCTGGCAAGGCTCTCGCTCTGGCTCGCAACCTGCCTTTCCTGGGCGTCAATCACCTTGAAGCACATATCTACGCGAACTGGTTGCGTAAGGGCGTACCCGCACCTGCACCCGAAAAAACTGTCACCACCATCGATTGGACCGCTATCGACGGTGATCCAACCTTCCCTCTGATCTGCCTCGTCATTTCGGGGGCGCACAGCGAACTGGTGTTAGTGCGTGGACACGGGGACTATGCATTACTGGGCCATACCCGCGATGATGCCGCTGGAGAAGCTTTTGATAAAGTGGCGCGTATCCTGGGTTTGGGCTATCCCGGTGGCCCTGCCATTCAACAAGCCGCCCAGGATGCTGAAACGATGTTGCAACAGCAGCAGAAATCGGTAGCATTCGCTCGTTCCGCCTATCGTTTACCGCGTGCATGGCTGCGCGGCACCTACGATTTCAGCTTTAGCGGCTTAAAAACGGCTATGTTACACCTGGCCGAGGGAGCTTCTACGCCTCAACATCCCGCACGGACTGCTGAAAAAGCAGGCGGGGAAGGTAAACAGGTCAGCCAGTATACACGCATGGGGGTGCAAGCTGCCCAACGTGGCTCTCCCAACGTCGCCTTTCTGGCCGCCAGTTTCCAGGAGGCCGTCGTTGATGTGCTGGCAGTAAAAACGCGTCTGGCTGCCCAGGAATATCATGTGAAACAGGTTGTCTTAGCTGGAGGTGTCGCAGCGAACCTTAGTCTACGTGGACGGCTTGAGCAGGAACTGCTGCCCCTCAGAATTCGGCTCAGCTATCCCCCCATTGAATTTTGTACCGATAACGCCGCGATGATCGCCAGTGCCGCTTTCTTTCACTTACTTCAAGGAGAATCCAGCGGTTTTGATCTGGATGTTCATCCGGGGTTGAGTCTACCATTTGGTAAGAGGTGAGCAATAAAATGTCGAAGCAAAAAGTATATGCCCTGGGCATTGACCTGGGCGGAACAAAAACTCTCGCAGCAGTTATTGACATAACAAGTGGCGAAGTGATCGCTTCAGCACGTAAACGGACGAAGGCTGATCGTGGGCAAGAGTTTGTACAGCAGCGCACCATCGAGCTGGCACAGTCCGCTCTCAGTGCCGCCAATCTGCCGGATGGCACTCCTATCGTAGCCCTCGGTATTGGCGCGGCGGGGCAGATTGATCGTAAAGCCGGGATAGTGGTGGATGCCCCTAACCTGGGGGTGAAAGATATGCGCCTGGGCGATATACTAGGGAAGCAATTTAACATTCCTGTAGCCGTGGGGAACGATGTCGAGGTGGCAGCACTGGGCGAATATATTTATGGTGCAGGGCAAGGTTTCTCCAATTTCGTCTGCCTTTTTGTTGGCACAGGCATCGGCTCCGGTATTGTGCAGAATGGGCGTATGTATACTGGCTTGACCGGGACTGCCGGAGAAGTGGGACATATGGTTGTCGAGGCTGGTGGACGTATCTGCGGTTGCGGTTGTCGAGGCTGCTTAGAGGCCTATGCTTCGCGTACCGCGATCACCAAAGCGATTATGGCGGAAATTCACCACGGGCGGGCATGCATTCTTGCCGATGACGCGGAACATCAACTGAAAGCTGGCGAGACCATCATCCGTTCGGGACTCCTGGCCGATGCTATTAAGCACGAGGACGCTTTGGTCATAGAGGCCGTCACGGAAGCGGCTGATTTCCTGGGTTATGGCATGGGGTCAGTGATGAACTTCTATAACCCGGAGGCGATTATTCTTGGCGGTGGCGTGATTGAGGCGATTGATTTGCTCTTTGACCGCGCTGTCCATCGTGCTCGCAATACAGCTCTCTCGGCACCCGCACACAAAACAAAAATTTTGCGTGTCAAGTTAGGTGATTTCTCTGGTGTGGTCGGAGCCGCTTGTTTGGGTGCTGAGGCCGCAGGCTATCATTTCCCTCTGTAGACTGCCGGTATTAGTCCACCCATTTTCTTGTGACCAGCAGGGATGCAAGGGGTGCAACCCCTTGACTGGGGCCTGGGGCTGTGCCCCAGTTCTCCCTCTCTCTTCTGCCGCCGCAGGCGGCCTATCACATGAAGGTTGGCAGACAGTATGCTGATCAAACAATAGCGTAAGAGACGGAGGTGGGGCGACAATATGGACGAAGTATCCCCCCACATTGATGTACGAGCCGTTCGTATCGAAGATGCGGCGGCACTGCACACACTTGACTACAGTTATGAGACTGATCGTATTTATACATTGCGCGTGCAAGGGAGACTGGCACAAGACGATGTGCAGCTATCCATTGCGTTAGACAAACCTGCCCTGGCCTTTGAACTGCTAGAGACGCCGGTAGACCCTCCATTGTATAAGCAGTATCCCGCCTTTGCCGCAACGCTGGCGGAGGTGGAGGCCCGGCTGTGTACCATCGAGGGCGGTTACATTGCCCACGCTGATGGACAGGTGGCGGGCATGGTACTGCTGAATGTCGCACAGCAACACTCAATTGCTCGTATTGAAAACATCATCGTCGGTCGCCAATTTCGTCGCTACGGCGTTGGTTCACTACTACTGAATTGTGCGGCTGACTGGGCACGCAACAATGGTTGCTGGGCCATCCTGCTGGAAATAGAGAACGTGAATTATCCCGCCATACAATTCTACCTGCGCAATGGGTTAGAAGTATGGAGCATCAACCGCCATTTCTACCCGCCTGGCCCATTGCATCACGAGGTCGCCATCTTTATGGGCAAAAAATTGCGTGTTGCTTCCCCTGGCTAATTCTTTGCCCACGGCACTCCATGATAGATAATGTCGCGCCACGCGGGTTGGTTGATGCCATACATATCCAATATCATCTCGTCCAATCCTTGTTGAGTAGAGAGTACGCTATGTAATAGTGCTTCTCGCTCTTGTTCTATGCTCTGTAGGTGCGCTAAAAACAGTGCTGCTACCCTGGGATTTGGTATGAGAATATCCTTGCCACCTTTGGCGTAAGTAAGCGTCCCATTTGCTCGCACAAAACGTTCAATTGTCTGCGCTGCTTCGGTAGTAAGGCGTGGGTTGGTGGTCAGTTGCCCTCTATTCAACATTACTTCCAGCGAATAATTGGCAGTCGTATTCATCGTAACGTCACCGCGCAGAATAAGTTCCTCCAGCCGTAAGGTGGGCAGTTTCGCCGCTAGCAATACAGCATGCACCGCTACCTCTTGAGCTTGCCTTGCTCCGTACAACGTTTCATGGGCATACCTTGCCTGATAGGCATGGAGCACGTTTCTTGTTTCATCCGCAAGTTGCTTTTCAAGTGAAGGTGTCCATGGTGGCACTGGCAAACGCAATATCTCTTTAAAGTTGGCATGGGCATTGGTTGAGAAGAGGCTAAAGAAAAAGTTGTAGGCTAAGCTGGTCAGTAGTCCAAAGGTAGCAAAAGCCAGGTCCTCATAGATGGGATCAAGTGTATATATGACAAGCACCGTTTCGTCAGCAGCGACAACATGTTGTCTATCGCGTTGAATAATAGTTCCACGAATTGGTCGCCTCATTTCCAGACCAGAGACCTCTTTAAGGAAGAGCGCGGTCTCGCTTTGTGCCAAATTGACCACACGTTGTACCTGTTTTTGCACCCATAAACTACTTCTGTAATCAATGCCAGTGGTAGGAATAGTTATGGCAGGGTTAAGATACGCCGCCGCAGTCCAGTTCCCCCAATCGCGTATATTTTTCCCCTTCGTAAGAGGTATCACCTGTTTCCCTGCACCTGGAGCACGCATTGGCTTGGCCCATGTTGACCTCACATCACCTTTATAAGCTTTCATCTTCCCTTGCAGTAGTTCGTTGAGGTCCTGGATTGAGTTTTCTCGTATATGTTCCCACAGATCATACACGGCGGGACGCGTGTTGACTAACCAGGGTTTTGTCCACGTCGTCTTGCCAGGATAATTATTGGTGATACGTGCTCTCTGTATCTGGGTAGCTGTACTGGCAGCTTCCTCTACTGTGAAGCCGCCACGCACTTCAACCAGATCCGTCGCCTGGCTGGGCATTTGGTCGAAGCGAACAATACATACTCCTTGCAACACGCTAGAAAACAGAACATCTCTGGCATAGAAGCGCGTCATTGAGTGCATCTGCCACGCGACTCCATTGAACATTTCGCGTGCAGGCATAGTCGATTCGTCACCAATGAGATTGAGTGGGCAGATGAAACAAATGGTACCGCCAGGAGAGACATAGTAAGCGGCAAGCCGTAAGAAAAGCAGGTAGAAGTTCTCATCACCTTTCACCACATCACGGTAAAAAGGAAAATCTCCATAGCTTTTCGCGCCCAGAATAATCCCTCGGTTGATATACGGTGGATTGCATAGCACATAGCTAAATTGTCCCTTGCCCACTTTAATGGGATATGCTTCATCAAGGGTAGCTGTATAGTCTTCAAAGGCGGTTGCGGTGGTATCACGTCCAGAATGAAGCACACTTTGTGGCATTTCCAGGCTATTGCTATTATAAATGGCGAAGCGTTCGATTTGGGGCTGTTCATTACTGTGCCACAGCAGGGCAAGGTCATCAAGTACCTGGATAAACAGGTTAAGCTCCGCCAGGTAGCAAGAAAAAGGATTTATCTCCAGTCCTACGATGTTTGTTTGCACTTGCTGAATAAAGGTGCGAGCGAGTTCAGTTGGACTTTTGTCAGGCATAGCCTCGGCCAGTATGCGTTTCAAACGGCGCGTTGCATGCACCAGGAAACTACCTGAGCCACATGCTGTGTCCAACAAGCTTTCGCCAATCACGGATGAATTAGTATAGTCAGCCCGATCCAGCATGTATTCGACAACGGCTGGTGGAGTTAAAAAATGCCCCTTCTTGTTGCGAGCTACACGATCTATAAAAGCCTGATACGTAAAGCCCAGAAGGTCGCTACTGACATCCTTGAAATTATACTGGTTGAGGTGGTGAAGGACCAACGCCAGCAAGTAATCATCCGGTAAGAACCAATCAAAAACAGGCTGTTGGAAGAAATGACGATAGAAGCCTGCCACCCGTCGGTAGACGAGGGGCAAGAAGGATTCACCACCAATCTCATCTACATTGTCTAACGCATAATCCTGCAAAAATTTGTGCCATTCTTTGAAACCGCCGTCAGAGACGAGGTGAGGCATGATCCCCTTGTCTTCCAGGACACGCGTGAGCAGGAGCCGCACAAAAAAAACGTAGCTCACTTGCTCGGCGAAAGCTTGTTGACGACGTGCCTCTACATCGTCGTCTGTTCCCCCATCCTCGCTTTCGATGATCCTATACCGTTCGCGCCATAACAAATAAGCATCTCTAATGCGCCGCGATTCTATCCGCGTAAGTTCGCGCTCTCGCAGTGCCGCGATAGTCGCACCGATTTCCTGGATACGATTTGCCCAGCTTGTGGCCGTGGCTGCGCTCATGGTGGGCTTGAGCCGTTCAATTTGTAACACATCAATATCGGCAAGTACAGGTTCAAACAAACGCAACTGGATTTCCAGATTTTTGAGTGCATTGGCATTGACGTTACCACGCAGCTTTTCAATCAAGTCTGTGACTGCTGTAGCATACTTTTGTTGGCTATCTGTGAAATCTTTCATGGCCTCTTCCAGATCAATTGTCACAGTATTTAGCCGTGCTTTGATAGTGGTGACAAGCTGATCTAGGACGTAACGGCTCTCAGCAATGAACGCCCTGAGCGATGGTTCATCAGTGAGAGGTTTGGCCTGTACTGTCCACTCACTCTCACCGATTGAAACTTCGTTGATGAGCGTAGTAATGTCTTCAAATCGCTTTTTGCGAAAGAGGAGATGGAGGATTTCAAAGTTGGCTTCTTGCGAAAACGGTAATTTTTGATGCCCGAATACGCCATCAACGCGCACTTCAACAAGAGTTTGATGGTGTCCATTGGCGTCGAAGCGCAGACCTAGTATTGATTGTGCATTTGTCCATATGCAATAGCCTGATGTACCAGCGGTATAACGTCTTAACTGTTTGATAGATGCGGTATTGAAGCGTTCGTCTGTGCTTTTGTCCTCAACAATAAAAGCCGTTGCGCCGAGCATCTTGATGACGTAATCTGGCTTGTCTCCGGGCTGACCAGGTAATGGACGGTTATAGATGATATCGCCAGCATCGTACCCCAGCCATTGCAGCAAGTTAATAGTGAATTTGCTGTCTACAACATCGGCTTCATCATTAGATCGCTGCGTGTTTGGTAATGCCAGATAATCAGCATAAGAGAAAGTGCGGTTATGAATGTTGATTTCCAGAGGCTCAATCACGGTACTTTTAAATAGTTCTTGTGCTGTTGCCACCTCGGCCCTCCAAGCGAAAACTCACCCAGAGACATGAAATGAAGCGATACAGCGCGTTTTCCGGGGCGACCGCAAGGGTCGCCCCTACTATACACGAGGCGGCTCTGCAAGCCGCTTCCCGTAGAGAAGGGCCGTCGTAGTATAGTAGGGGCGAACCCCTGCGGTCGCCCTGGTGGGGGAATGGGACCGCTTGCTCCCCCTTCACTTGACGCCTCTTGGCGAACCCTTGCGGTCGCCCTGGTGGGGAACTCCAATGCGTACTTACCCTACAAAACAAAATCGGAAAATCCCCTACACTGCCGCCAACTCTTCCAGTTTGGGGAAGAGTGGCATGGGAATTGGAAGTTTAGTGTCGGCGGGAACCTCGCTGGCATGCCACCTTCCAGCACTGACCTCGCCTTCAAAGCCCAAGAGATGATGGAGCTGCTGCGAAGAGAAGGGCAGATATGGGCTAAAGAGCACATGCAGCCCACTGATAACCTGGAGCATCACATAGATGCTGGTGCCAGCCGCTGCGCGATCAACCTTGATCTGTTTCCAGGGAGCCTGTTCATCCAGGTAGCGGTTGGCTGCTCGTGCTACCGCCATGGCGGCGATCAGGCCATCTTTGAAGTGGCAGTTGGCGATGTTGTGCCCAACGACGGAGAAGCCGCCATCTACCTCGGCCAGTATCTCGCGGTCGGCTTCACGCAGAGCCTGTGGTTGTGGCACCACGCCACCAAACTTACTCTGCAAAAAGGAGAGCGTGCGATGTACCGCGTTCCCATATGTGGCAACCAACTCATCGTTGTTGCGGCGAATCATCTCATCATACGTGAAATCGGTATCGCGACCTTCAGGAGCAGTAATCGAGAGATAGTAACGCAGTGTGTCGGGCTGGTATTTGTCAAGGACATCACGCGTCCAGATAACATTGCCCCGGCTACTGGACGCTTTCGCGCCGCTCATGGTCATAAATTCATTGGCGGGAACATCGTAGGGCAGGTTGCGGTTGCCATAGCCCAGGAGCATTGCCGGCCAGATAATGGCGTGGAAGGGAATATTATCTTTGCCGATAAAGTAGTATGACTTGACGGGTGGCTCGGTGAGTCCTGGCACCCACCACGGTTTCCAGGCTTCGGGATCGCCCTGCTTTGCCGCCCACTCTACCGAGGCCGAGTAGTAGCCAATGACGGCATCAAACCAGACATAGATGCGTTTGTCTTCATAGCCCTCTAACGGAATGGGGACGCCCCAGTCGAGGTCACGGGTGATCGCACGGGGATGAAGCCCCTCTTTGAGCCAATTCATGGTGAAGGCCAGCACATTGCCGCGCCAATGCTCTTTGCCCTCTGAGAGCCATGCCAGTAGCGGCTCTTGCAATTTGGGCAGGTCTAAGAAAAAATGGTCGGTGGAGCGAATCTCAAGCGTGCTATCCTTGCTGCCACACAGGCGGCAGCGCGGCGTAATCAGATCGACTGGATCGAGGACGCGCCCGCAGTTATCGCACTGGTCGCCACGGGCAGACGTATAGCCACAATGGGGACAGGTGCCTTCAACATAGCGATCGGGCAAGAAGCGGTGGTCGGTTGGGCAATAGGGAGAGAGCATCGTATCTTTGAAAATGTAGCCTTTATCGTAGAGCGTGAGAAAGAAATCTTGCGTAATACGATAGTGATTTTCGGTGCCTGTTTCCGTGTATAAATCCCAGGAAATGCCCAGACGTTGCCAGATATCGCGGATTTGCCCGTGAAAATTTGCCACAAACTCGCGTGGCGTGATGCCCTGCCGTTCAGCATCAACAAGAATAGGCGTGCCATGTTCGTCACTGCCGGAGACCATCAATACGTTGTTTCCGGCCAGGCGATGATAGCGTGCGAAGGTGTCTGCTGGCAGATATGCGCCCACAATTTGACCAACGTGGGTCGAGCTTTTCGCATACGGCCAGGCGACGCAGACAAGAATATGCTCATTCATAGTATTCCTCACATCCCAATATAACGCGCATAAAGTGAACGTGCGATCTGTTCGTCATCAGTGCCTTTGATGATCGCACGCGCATCGGGAAAAACAGTTAATTCATACGGATCGACGGTGAAGCGTAGCAGGAAATCATTATAGCTTACCTCTCCCACTGGACGCAACCGTTCGGCCAAATCTGCCAGCCTGAGCACGATGCCGCGCTGGCTATTGCGTACCTGTACGGCATTGCGTCCACACAGGCTAGTGCTGTGGGAGCCACTTAACATATCGAGAAACTCGTACTGGTGTTGCCCACAGCTTGGGCAATCAGGCTGACGCGGTAACTCTATGCGCTCGCTGGTATTTTCCCACACATCCATCCAGAACATTGATCGGCTCATCTTCTCGCTCTTGAGCAAAATCTTGAGTGCCTCGGTCGAAGCGACGCCGGTAATAGCTCCGACGATGCCATTGAGCACGCCTGCCGTATCGCAGGTGGGAGTAGTGCCAGGCAGCGGCATCTCAGGGAAGATGCAGCGCAGGCAAGGCGTATCCCCTGGCACGATGTTCATGGTAACGCCATAAGAGGCAATCACTCCACTGTAAATCCATGGTCGCTGGTATTTGATGCACACATCATTGAGGAGATAGCGTGTCTCAAAATTATCGGTTGCGTCTAACACGAGGTCAGTGCTTTGCACCAGCGACTCGATGCCATCGGCGTTGATATCTTCAACCAGCGGCTCAATCGTTATCTCACTATTAACGCGGCGCAACCGCTCGGCAGCGGCAATGGCTTTGGGAAGGCGACGTGTGATATCGTCTTCATCAAAAAGTATCTGTCGCTGTAAGTTGTTCAGTTCGATATAGTCGCGGTCAGCGATCACCAGATGACCAATACCGGCGCGACAGAGATTATTCGCCAGTACCGTTCCCAAAGCTCCGCAACCAATAATGGTCACTGTTGCTGCGTGGAGGCGTTCTTGCCCTTCCTTCCCAATTGGTGCGAAGAGTGTTTGACGTGAATAGCGGTCGAGTGCGCCCATCCCATGCTTCCTTTTCTATGTACATATGTACCAACGCAATGCTTATATTCTAGCACAAAGCCCCGCAATGGCAAGAGGCACTTCAGAAAAACAGAAAAGTTCCGATTATCTTTTCATAGAGACAGACTGTTTCTCAGAAAACTTCATGTTGAGTTGGCAGCAGCACAGAACTGTGTTACAATGCAAAAGGTGATAGAACGTATCGCGGAAAACTAGTAACCAGTACCTTGTGCGAAACGGCCTATGAAATGATGGGACACAATGAAGAAAGTATTGGTTATCGACGACAACCCAACTATAGTAGAATTGATTAAATACGCTGTAAACTTGCAAGGAACATATCAAGTGGTCGTTGCCTATGATGGTGTGCAAGGTTTAGAGCGCGTGTATGTTGAACATCCAGACTGCGTGATTATAGATGTCAAGATGCCACGCATGGACGGCTACCAATTGGTGCGTTGTCTACGTGGTGATCCTCGCACGTCTGATACTCCGTTGATTATTTTGAGCGCGATGACGCGGGAAGAAGATCAACTGACAGGCTCATTATCCGGCGTTGATGAGTACCTCACAAAGCCGTTTAAGCCGAGTGCGTTGAATGCGGCTATCGACCGGGTATTGCGATTAACTCCGGCTGATCGTCAGCGACGCATGGATTTCTTAGTTCAAACCCAGGCGGACCGCGACTGAGGATAGTGCAGAGCAGTAGCCATTTCTTCTACACTATGCCCTGATTTTAAATGGCTTGTGTTACGATGGCTAGACCTTCGTACAGTGCGTAGAAGGTGCTATAGCCAGGGTATACTATAGAAGAGTGCATAGGCTACTGTCGTTGCGCAAATTACACATTCTCTTTGTAGATAGCGATCCAGTTGGACGTGAGAGAATTCAGCAAGCACTGGGAAACGGATTTCTTGTGCAGTGCGCGTCGTCGCTAGCGGAAGCCAGGCAATATCTTGAGGTGCAGCTCCCCGACGTGCTGATCTGTGAGGTATTACTTGGTCAAGAGAGCGGCTTAGAGTTGTGCCGTATCCTGCGCAATACACTCTCTTTGCGTTACATCCCCATCATGTTGCTCACTTCCCTCACCACCTTCCAGGATAAAGTAGCGGGGTTTGACGCCGGTGCTGACGACTATGTGGTAAAACCGTTTGATACGCGCCACTTAATGGCGCGTATCCGGTTGCTTTCTCGTATAAAGCGGATTGAACTCCACGATAAAAAGTAATGTCCCTAGCCGGGGAAATGACAGGCAGCGAAATGATTCGGCTGCTTTGCTTCCAAAGGCGGATTAACATCGCGGCAGATAGCCTGGGCTTTCCAACAACGCGGGTGGAAGTTACAGCCCGGAGGCGGATTTACCGGACTAGGCACGTCGCCTTCGAGAATAATACGCTTGCGTTTCCGTTCGATTTGTGGGTCTGGTACGGGAATAGCTGAAAGCAGTGCCTGCGTGTATGGATGTAGAGGCATCTCATACAAATCTTCACTGACTGCTAACTCCACGATACGCCCCAGGTACATTACGGCCACCCTGTCACTAATATGTTTCACGACCGAGAGGTTGTGGGCCACAAATAAGTAGGTGAGGCCAAACTTCCCTTGCAGCTCTTGCAGAAGATTGAGTACCTGTGCTTGAATCGAAACGTCCAGTGCGGAAACTGGCTCGTCAGCTACTACGAGTGAAGGGTGCAAAGCGAGTGCTCGTGCAATACCAACACGTTGGCGTTGACCACCGCTAAACTCGTGCGGGAAGCGGTTGACGTAGAACGGATTGAGTCCCACAATTTCCAGCAAGTTCGCCACTTCATCCTTGATTTCCTGCTGATTGCCGCGTTTGAAATTTTCCAGTGGCTCAGAGACAACTTGTCCAACTGTATAGCGCGGATCGAGTGAGCCGAAAGGGTCCTGGAAAATCATCTGCATACGGGAACGCATTTTGCGCACTTCATTTGCCGGAAGCGTTGTGAGTTCGGTGCCATTGAAATTTACTGTGCCGGCTGTTGGTTTAATCAACTGCAAGATAGCACGGCCAGTGGTCGATTTGCCACAACCGCTTTCACCAACAAGGCCCAGGGTTTCACCATTGCGCACGAACAGGTCTACACCATCAACCGCTTTCACATTGGCCACCGTGCGACTGAGCAGCCCCCCTTTAATGGGGAAGTGAACTTTTAACCCTTTGACATCAATGAGCGTTGTTCCCGCTGTCGAAGATGTCGTTGTTTCTTGTGCCATAATTCCTCTCCCCTTAATCTGGATAGAAGCAAGCCGCGGTCTGAACACCACGGCCTACAGGCTTCAACTCTGGCCGTTCTTGCCGACAGCGACTCTGCACTTTAGGACAGCGTGGAGCATAGGGGCAACCGACGATTGTTTGGGAAAGATCAGGAGGCTGTCCAGCAATGGGCAATAGTTGGGAACCGCGTTTCTGATCAAGGCGAGGAATCGATTGCAGCAATCCCACGGTGTATGGATGGGCGGGCGTCTCAAAAATCTGGTTGACCGGAGCCGATTCTATAATGTGTCCTGCATACATGACGTTGACAAATTGGCAGGTACCTGCCACTACGCCAAGATCATGGGTAATTAGCATGACGGCAGTGCCAAACTCTTTTGAGAGACCATTCATCAATTCAAGCACCTGCGCTTGAATGGTGACATCAAGGGCGGTTGTTGGTTCATCCGCGATCAGCAATTGGGGATTACAGGCCAGCGCGATGGCAATCATCACGCGCTGGCGCATACCACCGCTAAACTCGTGCGGGAAGTTTTTGGCACGTCGTTTAGCATCAGGAATGCGCACCAGATCGAGCATTTCGACGGCCCGTTTCCATGCTTGATCATTACTGACATCTTTGCGATGACGTTTGACCGTCTCAGAGATCTGGTATCCCACGTTAAACACCGGATTGAGGGAGGTCATCGGGTCCTGGAAGATCATGGAAATTTTGCTACCACGCAACTCGGTCAATTCGCTCAAATTCTTATCCAGGATGTCCTCACCATTAAAGGTGATTTCACCGCCCACGATCTTACCGGGAGGGGTTGCGATCAGACGCATGACAGAAAGCGCGGTGACACTTTTGCCACAGCCGCTCTCTCCCACCACCCCTAAGGTTTGACCTGGTTTCATCACGAAAGAGACATCGTCAACAGCTTTGACAACACCGCCTCGGGTGAAAAAGTAGGTCTTGAGATTATGTACTTCCAGCAGATTCTCTGCCATATCACTTTACTCCGCTCACTAATCTTTTGATCGAGGGTCAAAGGCATCGCGCAATCCATCACCAAAGAAGGAGAAGGACAGCACAATAAGGGCCAGGATAACCGATGGCACCAGCACTTCCCACGGGTGGGTGTCTACGTATTGCGAAGCCGAAGCAATCATCAGACCAATGCTGGAACCAGGAGGTTTTACACCGAGACCAAGCAAGCTAATACCAGCCTCACCAATAATCGTCGCCGAAATGTCGAGCGTGGCAACGACTACGACAATGCTAAACAGGTTGGGGATGATGTGGCGGAGAATAATGCCAGCACTCGTCGTTCCCGAAGTTCGGGCCGCCTCGACGAATTGCTGCTCCTTGAGTTGCAGTGTTTGACCGCGTACATAACGAGCCATCAAGGGCCAGGTAGTGAAGGCGAGCGCGAAGGAGACCAGCAGTAGACGGGCATTACCGTTCGGGCCGAGTACAGGAATCTTGCTCAGGTTATCATCAGCCCAGCCACCGAAGATACCCGTCAGCAGAATGGCAAAGAGGAGACCGGGGAAGGCAAACATAATGTCTGTGAAACGAGCCAGCAGTTGGTCTATCCAACCTCCAAAGAAGCCCGCTAGCACTCCAACGAAGATGCCAAGCCCGATATCAATGATCTCAACCAGGATGGCTACTGACAAGGAGATAAGCATCCCTTGCATCAGACGAGCCAGGATATCGCGACCGATGTCGTCTGTGCCGAGCCAGTATTGCGCGGAGGGTAATTCGTTCAGTCTATCCAATTCCTGGTGATCGTAGGTATGGTACACGCCCGGGCCGATTGCGCCATCGAAAATGCTTTGATACGTCCCACCGATGTGCTGGTAGATGGGAGGACCAATCAAGGCGATCACAATGAAGAGGCCGATGATACTGATACTGACCATCGCTCGCACATCGTGTCTCAAACGCCGCACAGAGTCTTGAAAAGGGGTAGGAGATTTCTTGGTTTCCTGTTCTCCAGGAGGAGGTACCATGGTAACCGTTGCTCCATTAGTCAGATCCGCTATTTCCGGATCTGGTGGAAGCATCGTGCTATCGGGAAGCATGACTCCAGGAGAGGAAATTTCAGTGTTCTGATCCTTTGTGTCCATGTGTTACCTGCTTCCTATTAGGCTTTGATGCGCGGATCAACAATGCTATAAAGAATGTCCGACAACAGATTTCCAAGCACTACTGCGACCGCGAGCAAGACCGTCGTGGCCTGGATAACGGGATAGTCGCGGTAGTTGATGGAGGTGAGCGTGATGTTTGCAATACCAGGAATATTGAAGATCAGTTCAATAAAAAACGCACCGGTGACTAAGAAGCCAATCGAGAGGCCAATGATGGTCACCAGTGGAATCAAGGCATTGCGGAACGCGTGGCGGTAGATCACGGCTCGTTCGCGTAACCCTTTGGCTCGTGCGGTGCGAACATAGTCTTGCCGTAACACTTCCAGCATGGTAGTGCGCGTGAGGCGGGCAAAATAAGCCGTACCTGCAGCAGCATAGACCAGGATGGGGACGATCTTGAATTGTATGTCGCTCCAGGTATAGTGCCAGGGTACGCCCCAGTTTGCCACCGGCCAGCCTAAACCAATATGCAGATCGAGCTGTACAAGGACGACTTGGGCGACTACGGCGAGAATGAATGAGGGGATGGCATACATCGTTAACATAACGGTCATGTTGGTGGTGTCAATCCAGGTATTGGCTTTGAGTGCCGAGATAATACCCAGGGGAATACCAATGGAGACCTGTAAAACCAAAGCCCAAAACCCTAGCTCAGCGGAGATCGGGACGCCCTCTTTCAGGATATCCCAAACAGCCCGGTCCCTATATTGAAACGACATTCCGAAGTTTAGGTGTAGCATACCTACTAGAAAATTGAAATACTGTGTGTACCAGGGAAGATCCAGCCCGTAGGCATGTTTCAACGCGTCATGCGCTTGTTGGGTATAGTGCTGCCCTAACAAATTAACAATAGGATCACCAGGGGCAGCGTACCCCATGATGAACGTAATGAAGGTTACACCGAAGATCACAAATATGAGGCCGATGAACCTTTTGACAAAGAACTGAACCATGTCGTGCCCCTTACTCCCTTGCGCGAGGTTGTAATGGTATGAGAGAAGACGTCAAGGGCCATCTCCATACTAGCAGTACATTTTTCATACATCATGCCATGTGGAGAGAAATAGCCATGATACGGCACCTGTTCATGGATAAACCTCAATATTGACGAACAACAGACATTACATGGGTTGATTTGTACTTATTTTAAGTGATATTATCGCTATTGTCAAGCCAACAATCAGCCATGGGTGCAATAGCTCTTCTCGTGTGTATGAAAAGGGAGACAGCGACCTTACGATCACCATCCCCCTTACTTACTACGCTCTGTGTTCCATGCACAGGATATATACATTTCCTATGCGGAACACGTCACGCTGTATCAATGCGCTGTGATGTAGATGTTTCCCCAGTCCTGAGGAGGAGTGGAGCCTTGAGCGTTCGGCGTAAAGCCTACCACATACGATTTGCGCAGCCGGGCCGTAGGAGATTGGAACATCGAAAGCCAGGCAACTTCGTTGACCAGCTCTTGCTCTATCTTGTTATAGGCAGCTGCACGGGCAGTGGGGTCACTATTGGCATCAGCAGCGGTCATCGCCGTCTGATTGGCCTTTTGAGCGGCCGCGCAAGTGCAGTTGTTGTTGCCATAGTTCCAGTTGTTGCTGGCCTGGCCGAGACCGAACTGCAACGTTACCCAGTCTTGTGGATCGGGATAGTCGGCAATCCAACCTAAAGCCCACATCTGCAAGCCACCTTGGGCGGGAGATTTGCCAGTACTATTAGCCGTCGCGGTTAACAACGTGTTGAAGTCTACAATGGAAGTACCAACGGTGACTCCCAGGTTACGCTGCCACATACCAATGGCTGTGGTCACTTCGTTGGCGAGGTCAGGAGAGCCAGATTCCAAGGTGAACTTGATCGGCGGCATCTGCGCGATGCTGCTATAACCCTCTTCCTGCATTCCTTGTTGTAAGAGAGCCTTTGCCTTGGTCGCATCTCCCGCTGTTGGAGCACCACCCGGACACTGTAGGTTCGGGTTGTAGCCGTACATGCCTGCCGGTATGATATGGCAGGTGGGAGTATATCTTCCTTTGTAGATCGCGGTGGTAATGGCGTCCTTGTTCAGGGCCAATTCGAAAGCCTGGCGGATATGGATGTTGTCGAATGGCTTCGCAAGGTAGTTCATGGAGAAGTAGTAGATCGCCAAATTAGGAGTCTGGCTGAAGTCGGCACGACTTTTCGCCGTTGGGTATTCAGCCGATGGGACTGCGGTGACATCGACCTGATTGGCGAGATAGGCCTGGTAGCTTGCATCGGACGTTTTGTAGAAGACCTGGTCGACTTCAGCAAGCTGTGCTTTGGGTCCCCAGTAGTTGTCGTTGCGTACAAAAACGATACCCGTGGAATGGTTGTATGACTTGACCCTAAATGGGCCGTCGCCGCCGCCCTCGTCGAGGTGATCGGTGAACTTCAGACCATACTTGTCGATCAGTTTCTTTTCAACGACGTAGGCCGTCGGATAGGTGAGGGCCTGTAGGAAGTAAGCGGTAGGTCTAACGACCTTGATCACAACCGTGTTCGCGTCTGGGGTCATGATGCTGTCGTTGATGAGCGATGCAACCTTACCCGTCGTGCGGCCAGCAGCGTCTTTGATGAGACCGAGGTACGTCAAAGAGATGCCTGACAGGTTGGAAATGGTCGGTGACAGGGCGCGGTCGATGCTATACGCTACGTCCGTCGAGGTCAGCGATGTGCCATCACTGAACATGAGGCCACTTCTCAGGTGGAAGGTATAGGTGAGACCGTCGCTGCTCACATCGTAGGATGAAGCAAGTTCAGGGGTGACGGCGAGCTTATCATTGATCTCGACCATGCCGGTAAAGACCATGTTAATGGCATCGCTCGATAGCACGTCTGATGCTTGGGCCGGATCAAATGTGGCGATATCTGGATTGGCAACAGCCCAGTGATATACTTGTTGGGATGCCGGTGCTTTCGCCGCCGTCGTTGGGCTTGCACCAGGAACTGTCCCACTGCCGCCACAGGCTGCGAGCAGCATTGCCACCACTGCTAAGAGCGTTGGCAGAAGCCTGATAGTTAACTTCTTACTAGGTAGCATTCGTGACTTCTCCTTGTGATGTCATGAAAATACTTTGGCTATAAAAAGAATGGAAAACCGCTTTACATGGTGAAAATTATGTACTCTCTTGGAGTAAGACCTCCTTTCGTCATGGTGACGGTCTTGCCTCTTCTAGCACCAGAACCGTTTCGTATGTGTGCGATAACACGTTAATGTTCGTCGCTGCTGTTTGAGATAAACGTCTCGTTTACCACAAATTCCCGCTTTCAGGTAGCGATTCATGAAATACCAACGCGGTGAATTCAGGTGCCGTCAGTATGTGCAGACCTCTTACTAACGGTGGCATATATTTACTACGTCGGGCAAATGCGGAATCTCACACACAAGAATTCCTTGCGGATTCTTGTGTGTGAATTATGGCCAGGGCGACCGCGAGGGTCGCCCCTACTATAGACGCTGAACGAACACAACGGGCAC
>JBPCJY010000035.1:0-9312 GCA_051004815.1 Ktedonobacteraceae bacterium | reverse complement strand
TTGCCCCTGTTGCCTCCTGGTGATTGATCGTGATCTGAATGCTGCCATAAACATCACAGCGGTGGGATTACACCGCGTGGGTTTGCCCCAAGAAGCCCCTGCATTTATGCATGGGGAGTAATCACTGTGGCAGAAGCTATAAGTGATCTACCAGCGATATCAATGGGAGGTGGAGCCGATGAAATGGACTATATTTCACTTCCTCAAAGCTCCTATCAGCGTACATTACGCCAGGATGCTCAAAGGCTCTATAATCACGAATGTGCAGCAGTAAGTCCCATCAATATTGAAAGAATGCACTATGTTAAACCAGGGGGCTCATGGCGAGATATTCCCCATGCGATTTTGCCAAAGGGCATGCAACGTGCTCATCGTTCTGATCACACAAAACGTTATGGTCGGCTTGATCCAGCAGGAGTTTCAGGTACTATTCTGACGAAATGCGATCCACATTGGGGAACTTTTTTCCATTATGAGCAAGATCGTGTAATAAGCGTGCGTGAGGCGGCCCGTATACAGTCCTTTCCTGATTGGTTTCGTTTCACTGGCAGTAAATCTGATCAGTACCGTCAGGTGGGCAACGCTGTTCCACCGCTACTAGCACAGGCCATTGCGGAACATATTTATGGTCTTTTACAAAAAAATGAGATAGGTGAGGATGCTGGTTATGCCGAGAGCAAACGGTACAGAATTTGCTACAGCCTTCGCTTCAGGAAAGCAGATGCCCTTGGGGTCACAACTGGACACAAAAGTGGTAGAGATATTGGCAAATTTGTGAAAGCTTGACTTGTGTCTCCGGATTTCTCAAGAGTTGTCCTCTTACCAACGGGTGGTGGTTTTCCCGATTGCGCATGGGGCTTTGGTAGGTTCTCGGTGGCAATGTGACGGTTGTATCACTTGTATCAGTTGTGTCAGTTGTAGCGGTTGTGTCAGCCAGTTTTTTTGATGCGAATGGTTAATGAAGGGGTGAAGTGAATGGTTTGAAACGTGGCAAGCAAGCACTGTGGAAAGGATACCATCCAATGGGAGAAATTACAAGCAGATTATCAGGGCGACCGCAAGGGATCGCCCTGGTAACAATTCACAGACCCTGTTCACTCTCCTGACTATTGAGAAAGCCCTGATTTGTGTCTCTACATAGCTTGACACTTCTACAGCAAGCCTCTACAATGAATAGGCACATACTGATATCATAAGGCGAACGAGTGAGAGGGACACTCTGAAAAGGAGACTTGCAGATGGTAGAGCGTGCTGGACAGCAGCTTGGGAATTATCGGCTGCTTTCTCTGTTAGGGCAAGGGGGCTTTGCTGAAGTCTATCTTGGTGAGCATGTCTTCCTTAAAAAAGCGGTCGCGATCAAGGTGTTGTATACCCAACTGGGGAAAGATGATCTGGAAGGCTTCCTCAAGGAGGCACAGACGATTGCGCAGCTTGAACACCCGCATATTGTGCGCGTGACCGACTTTGGGCTAGATGGTGATCTGCCCTATCTGGTGATGGAGTATGCTCCGAATGGCACATTGCGCCAACGTCATCCACGCGATACTACGTTACCCCTCGCCACCATCTCAGCGTATGTCAAACAGATCGCCTCCGCTCTGCAATATGCCCACGACGAAAAACTCGTCCACCGCGATATCAAGCCAGAGAATATGCTGCTCAACCGCCACCATGAGCTCTTGCTCAGTGATTTTGGTCTGGCCATAGTGGCACATCGTACCGCAACCCAGAATACGCAGAGCATCGCCGGAACGGCTATCTATATGGCTCCTGAACTCTTCCGTGGGAGGTATTACGCGGCCAGCGATCAATATGCGCTGGGGATTGTCGTCTACGAATGGCTCACTGGGCAGCCCCCTTTCATTGAAGGCGACTTTATCCAACTGGGCTTTCAGCACACCTATGTTGCACCTGAGCCGCTGATCGAAAAAAATCCTGCACTTCCCAAAGACGTTGAGCAAGTCGTCATGACCGCGCTGGCGAAAGACCCCAAGCAGCGTTTTGGCAGTGTGAAAGCCTTTGCTAATGCCCTCGAACAGGTGTGTTTGACGGCAGCAGCAGCGCGAAAAGAGGAAGAAGCTGAAATTGCTCAACCAGCATTGACGCCAAACCAGAACTCTCTACCTGCAAGCACATCGGTAGTTTCTATGCAGGTTGCGACGTCCGATAACCAGTTACAGTCGCAGAACAAAAATACTCCATCGTCAAGCGAACCTTCGGTTTCAATGGGGGCGATGATATATCAACAACAACCATTGATGACCGAGTATATACCACCAATGAGTACATCAGTGATCGCGAAGCAGACCTCTTCACCAACAGCAGAGACAAAGCCTGTAGTAGGAAACCTTTCTGCACTTGCACAGCCGAAACGGACAGTATCGCGCCGCTCTGTCATTATTGGTTTAGGTATAGCTGGACTAGCTGTGGTAGGTGGAGGTATTACCTGGCTTGTGGATTTACGAAAACCGGGAAACTTGCTCTCTACTAACGCAGGACATTTACCCATAACGCGGCCTTCAGGAACGGGAACTTTACTCTATACCTACAAAGGACATTCCTACGCGGTCACTTCGATAGCGTGGTCACCCGATGGGCAACGCATCGCTTCTGGAAGTGCTGATAAGACGGTGCAAGTGTGGCAAGCAGTATAAGACAGGATGAAGGGGCCAGTTTGTTTGGAGCAAGGGCATGGTTTGCACACAAACCATGCCCTTGCTTCACTTTACATTACCTCGTCCATTTCCCTTGAGGATCACACTCTCGAATCACCCTAAGCTCTTCCGCGCTAGGTGGCACTGTCTCGTGGCAATCGGGGGCTAAGCGCAAAGGCCAGCCGGTTTGTTCTTGGACGTGCTCTATCGTTGTGCCGGGGTGGTGGGATTGGAGGAGGGCTTCGCCGGTGGCGGGGTCGAAGGTGAAGACGGCGAGGGTGGTGATGAGGGCGGCGGGGCCGCCACGGGGGAGGCCGACGCGCTGTCGCCACGCGGTACCGGCGGGACCGATTTCGTCGGGGTAGCCATAGCCGGGGCTGGTGACGAAATCGACCTTTTCACGTAGGCGGCGGCGGTCGTGTTGCATGATGATGGCGAGTCGCTGCGAGAGTGAGGCGATGTCGGCCGCACCACCGCTACCGGGGAGACGGACGGTGGGATGCTGCCAGTCGCCGATCATAGAGGTATTCAGGTTGCCGTAGCGATCAATTTCCGCGCCGCCGATGAAGCCAAGCTGTATTTCTCCGGCCGCCATCAGCCCGATCATGTTCACTGTACCGGTGGCCCACAAGGCTCCTGTGATGTTGGGGGCATCGCCCATCGTGTAGAGCAGTTCCGCTGCTGGCTCGTCGCGCATGATACCGGTCTCGAAGAGGCCGATACAGTGGGGGGCGTGGGTGCGTTTTGCCAGGGCAAAGGCGATCAAGGGCAGGCGCATGCCGACGAAGACGTGTTCGCCATCGTGAATCTGGCGAGCGGCGCAGACTACCATCAATTCCTGGGGCGTATATTCAAGTGCCATGATGTATCTCCTCCTTAGTAACCGTAATCGACGGGCGCGGCGTAGCGATGCTCTTTCACGCCGAGATTTTGTGTGCGCTCGGTGCCAAGTTTGGTGATGTATGCGGCGCGGGTGGGTAGATCGAGCACCCAGTCTTTTAGCCAGTGCTGGAAGTCTTCGACGGTGCGGGTGCGTTCGTGGTACTCGTGGTAGTAGGGGTGGTCGCGGTTGCTGTAGCCTTGCACGGCGGAGGGGTGCGCTCCCCAGGGTTCGTGGACAACGGCGCGTACTTTGAATGATGGGCCGAGCACACGATTGGGGTCACTGAGGATAACTTCACGCGGGACAAGTTCTTCAGCGACGATGATGACAGCTTTGGCGGCTAACATGGCCTCTTCGGTGATGCCGAAGTTGCCCCAGAGGTGGGCGTTGCCATCAGTATCGCTGCGCTGCACATGGATGATGGTCACGTCGGGCTGGATGGCGGGTATGAGGAGCAAGGGAGTGCCGTCGAGGGGTGAGATGGTGGGTAGGAGCGTGGGGTTCTGGCGCGGGATATCGCTACCGAGCGTTGAGCGGGTAGGGATATAGGGTGAGCCGATGCTGGCGGCGCGTAGAGCGAGGCCAATAGTGAAGTTGCTGTGCTCCTCGATGGTGATAGCGTGCGGGATGGATTTTTCGGCGGCACGACGATAGCAGTAGCCGAGGCCCTCGCTGACGTTGCCAGCCCAGGCGGCAGTGATGCGTTCGACGCAACCTGCTCCGATCAGTTGGTCGAAGAGGATATCAGAGATAGGCCCGATGAGGGTCAGGTTGCGCCGTTGCTGACGAATGATCTCGTGGGCTGCGGCGAAGGGGATCACTGGCTCCAGGGCCAGTCCGATGGCTACGGAAGAGCCATCGGGGACGTAGCGAGCGATGGCCTCGCGCATGGTGGTTAGTTTGCTCATGCTGGTTGATACTCCACAATGATATCGGCATAATCGTCCGATACGTAAATATTGCCATGACTATCGATTAGCAAGCCTTGCGGCTCGATGAAGCCCTGGCTGGCTAGTGTCTGCCGCTTGCCTGTAAGCGGGTTCAGGCGGATAAGCGCGTGAATGGAAGGCAACAGGTCGATCACCAACAGGTTGCCTTGCGCGTCTAGCACCACGTCATCGAGCATGCCAAAGCCGCCGATGTGCGTCGTTGCTCCTGTGGGCGTGATACGCCAGAGCGCACCACCGCATTCATCGGCCACGTAGATATTGTCGTGGGCATCGACGGCTGCACCGACGGGCCGCGTGATACCGGAAGCCAGCCGCGTGAATGTTTTGCCGTCCAGGCTCATGCGATAGACGTCACCGGTAGGGCTGTCTGGAATAATGAGCGTATTGGTTGTCGGGTCAAGGGCGATGCCGTCCACGCCATCTTTGCAATTCGCCGTGCTGGGTGTGCCAGGCAAGGTACGCAGCACTGTGGGCGATTGCGCTCCTGGCGGCAGGGCAAGGATGCGATTGGTGCGCTGTTCCGCGATTATCATTGTACCATCTGACAGGACAACTAAGCCTTCTGGGCCAGCGATATTACGGAAGAGGATGGTTACACTTTGATCGGCGTTGACACGGCTGATGGTGCCGTTGTAAAAATCGCTGAACAAGAGGTGTCCTTGCTGATCGAAGACCAGGTCATCGGGGCGTGCATTGCCTTTGAAAATTACGTGAGATGTGTAGTGTTGGGGTGTTGTTGGCGTTGGAGTGGAGGTGGGTGTCGCGGCAATGGTCGCTATCTGGGTAGCAGAAGCGGTTGGTGTCACCGGAACAGTGCCAGGCGTGGGGTTTGCCGGAGTAGTGGCACAGGATACGAGGATAAGCAGACAGAAGAGCAGGAGCGTGGTGCAATTGACACTGGTATGATGCTTGAACATGGTGTATCCTTTCAGGTAATGTATGGGAAGCTGAAGCAACCCTTGCGATCAATCCATTACAACAAAGCGGAACGGCATGCGGAGCGTGCGTAGGGACAGGGGGACGTGGGGATGCGGATGTGGGGGCCTTGTGCCCAATACCTTTCAAAGAAGAGGCTCTCTCGCTGTGTCATCCTGAGCGAGAGCGAAGGATCTCCCTCGCCGGATAGAGATCCTTCGCTCTCGCTCAGGATGACACTCTGAAATCGCTTCGGTTGACTGGCACCATGTCTTCTTTGAAAGGTATTGGGCCTTGTGCCTGTCCTGGTGGGAGGGTTCGATACTCCTACAGGACGAGGACAAGCACAAGGCCCCCCATCTGCCGCCACGTCCACCCCTTGTCCCTACACACCTTCATCTTCCACTTCCAAGGATTATTTGTAATGTATTGACCCTTGCGGTTGCCCAGATAACAAACCCTGCAAATCGGCATCAGGAGGGCAAATATGGCTACTTTAGAGCAAGGTGAAGATGGAATTGCATCCTCGCAACGATTATCGATCAATTTGCCCAAGCTGCGTTGGACGCAAATCCTGGCGATCAGTATTTTTTGGTTGGCACTCAATTTTCATTGGTCTGCCCTTGGTATTATCATTCTTCCTAGCCAGGTTTTCAAGATTGTGGGCGAGCTGAACAAGGGTGAGGCACTGGCTTTTGTGCTGGTGCCGGGCGCGTTTGTCTCGCTGTTTGCTAATCCGCTCTTTGGATTGCTCAGCGATAAGACGCGTGGACGATTGGCGGTCTGGGGGCGTCGTCGCCCGTATATCCTGCTTGGGACGCTGGTCAATGTTGGTGGGCTGGTATGGATGGCGGCGTCACGGGATATTGTGTCGCTGGCAGTTGCTTATGTGCTCGTGCAGTTCTCGAGTAATGCCGCTACGGCCCCCTTTCATGCGCTGTTGCCGGATGTGGTGCCGGAAGAGCAGCGTGGATTGGCCTCTGGCGTGATGGGGCTCCTCTCTATCGTTGGCTCGATTGGCGGCGTGATCGTTGGTGGCTTGTTTATTGATGCTTCTCGGCCCTTGCCAGCCTACGAGCAGGGGCTATGGTTGGCCTATGGGTTGATCATCGCTGTGCTGGTAGCTTTTATGCTGATTACTATTTTTTCGGTCAATGAGCGAAAAGGTGTCTCCGCACAGATGGCTGAGCAGGAGGCCAGACAAGCTGATAGTGTCGCAGCGACACATGCTGATATGGGTATAGTGCAAGAGAAAACGGTACGCCGTGCGTGGTTGTCACCATCTGTAATACGGAACGTTGTAGGGACGGTGATCGTCGCGGGAGGTGTGTGGATAGTGATGGCTGTGTGGAATCGCTTTGCCGGGGGAGTGCAGATTAGCGGGGATGTGCAACAGGTGGTGTTGGAGGTGATTATCACGATTGGCATCTTACGCTTATTCGATTTTAATCCACGGCGCGACCCTGACTTTGCCTGGGTACTGCTGACCCGGCTGGTGATGATGATGGGCATCTATACGGTGCAGGACTTTTTGCAATTCTATATGCAGGATGCGGTCAAGGTGGCGCATCCAGAACAGCAGACAACGAATTTTATTATTATTCTCTCACTGACGAGCTTGTTCAGCGCGTTTGGGGCTGGCTGGCTGTCGGATCGTTTTGGGCGCAAGCGGATGGTCTACGTGGCGGGTGGTTTCATGGCTGTGGTTGGTTTGATCTTCATTATTACGCAGTCGCTACCGATTGTGTTGGCGGCAGGAGCAATCTTTGGCATTGGTTATGGCGCATATGTGAGCGTAGATTGGGCGTTAGTAGCCGATGTGCTGCCGTCGCACTCGAATTATGCACGGGATATGGGCGTGTGGAATATCTCGTTATCGTTGCCGCAGGTGATCGCGCCTGTGATTGGTGGACCGTTGATTGATAGCTTTACGCGTTCAGGGCATCCCGTGCTCGGCTTCCAATTGCTGTTCGCGATGTCTATCGCGTACTGTTTGATTGGGACGGTGACGGTGCGCTATATTCGCGGGGTGAAGAGGTAGGAGGTCTGCCCTTGCGTTTTCTACGCCCTTGCAGGATCAGCGCAACCACCGGCACAACAACGACAACTACACCAATCAAGACACCGATCAGGATGGGTAGCCAGTTATTCGCGCCAATGGTGCCAGTGGCACCGACTTTCAGTGCAATCAGCATGGGTGTCTCTCCAGAACTCGACCCAAGACCCGCGGGAATGAGTACCATGTCGCCTACGACGGTCAAGGGACTGTTGATGCCCACAGGTGACTGCCACGACCACACCTGTTGCCCGGACGACCGATTGAAGGCGAGCACCTGGCCCGTATAGGTCGAAGTGAACACAAGGTCCCCTGCGACCGTGGCTCCCCCGACATCCGCTGCCTGGAGAGGGGACGCCCACAGAATCTTGCCGGTGTTCACATCGATCGCGTCAAGCTCACCGGTGCCTTTGGGCAACTCCTGCCCGACTATGCTGGTCGCGCTAAATTGAGCGGCGGCGTTGACGATGGGAACATAGACCACGCCGTTCGCCAGTGCCATCGGGGTCTCCACTCCGCCGTAGCCACCTGGCAGAACCGTGATGGTCTGACCGGCGGGGATGTTTTGGGTCTCATCATTCTCGTGCATGCCAACCGAGGTCTTCCACACTTGTTGGCCCGTCCGCGTATCGAAGGCCACCACATAGCCAAGCTTGCCAGAACCAATTACCACCTGCTTCCGCACCCCCTTCACCGTCGCCGTCGTGAGGATGGGCGAGGCTTCAAAGTCGTCGTCGAAGAGGCCGTGGGGCTTGATCTGCTGGTACCACTGCAACTGTCCAGAAGGGTTGAGGGCCAGTTCCGAGTCGGTATAGAGGTTGGGGCCGGGACGGCTGGACCCGTTGGGGTACTGCTGAGTGCCTGGGTACGGCGACGCATTCCCGATGCCCCAATAGGTCATGCCCGTACTCGTGTCGATGGCGGGAGGGTACCAGGCTCCGCCACCGCTGTTCACCTGTGGATTGCCCCACAGGTTGCCGTCCTTGACGGTGTTGAACGACCACTTGATGCTGCCCGTCTGCTCATCGAAGGCGTAGATGATGCCCATCTCGCCTCCTCTGTAGAAACTCGTGATGCCGGTGCCAGGGGTCGTACTCAGGTAGAGCGTGCCGTGGTAGGCGGTGAGTTGCTGGTCGATGCCCTGGATATCGGGCCGGGGAATCTGCCTGGACCAGAGCTGAGTGCCGGTCGCGGCGTCAAGCGCGGCGATGGTTTCCGAACTGCTCGCAACGAACACCTTGCCCTGGTCAACCGCCACCCCATTGGGTCCGACGATGGAGGCGTTGTAAAGCTTCTCCCACTTGAGGGCGCCGCTCGCGAGGTTGATGGCGTAGACGTTGCTCTGGAGATCTTGCAGGTAAGCGATGCCATTGACCACGATCGGGCTGGTTGCCAACGCGCCGTATAATGATGCGCCTGCGACTTGGAAGGTCCAGGCGACGCCGAGCTTGTTGACGTTCCGCGAGGAGAGCGTGCTGCTGATGGCGTCACGGGTATTGGCGTAGTCGTAGTTGGCCTGCGACCACATGCCGGTCGCCGTGCCTGACGGACGAGAGGGCGAGGCGGTCGATGTGCAGGCCGCAAGAATGATTATCGGTAGAAGAAGGATCAATGTCAGAGGACAATGCACAGCGATGTATTTGGATGTCCGACGCTGGTCGGAAGAGATGTGAGTGATCATGCTCATCCCTTTCTGAAAATGCGCTCTTGTGACGAGTGCTACCCTCCTTTCACTGGTAGATTTTTTGAAGCGCGCCGGTTTCGCCTGTCATGCTGAGCGGGGGGGAGGGGGCGCGCGGGGGGCGGGGGGGAGGGGTGGGGGGGGGGCGGAGAGAAAAGCCCCCCCCCCCACGA
>JBPCJY010000034.1:0-25437 GCA_051004815.1 Ktedonobacteraceae bacterium | reverse complement strand
CATGGAACTCAACCTGATTGGCGATAGCACCGAGACACTGCGTGCGCTCATTCCTTACCTACAGCGGAAAACAGATCGCTCCTGGCGCGAAAAGATCGAAGCCGACTACCACGACTGGTGGAAAGTGGTCGAAGCTCGCTCGATGGAAAGTGCCGATCCTCTCAATCCACAGCGTGTCTTCTGGGAGCTCTCTCAGCGACTTCATGCGAACATCATTTTGAGCGGCGATGCTGGCACCGCCACCAACTGGTATGGCAATACCATCAAAATGCGCCGTGGCATGATGGGCTCCCTTTCAGGCAGTCTTGCCACGATGGGGCCAGCCGTGCCGTATGCCATTGCCGCCAAATTCGCCTATCCTGACCGCATCCCCATCGCTCTGACGGGCGATGGCGCCATGCAGATGAATGGCCTCGCGGCTATGATCACCGTCAAAAAGTACTGGCAACAGTGGAGTGATCCGCGACTCATCTTTCTGGTCCTCAACAACCGCGATTTGAATCAAGTGACCTGGGAGATGCGTATCGAAGCGGGCAATCCAAAGCTGCCAGCCACGCAGGACCTGCCGGATTTCCCCTATGCCAGTTACGCCGACTCGCTTGGACTCAAAGGCATTCGTGTGGACAAACCAGAGGATGTTGGCGCAGCGTGGGACGCCGCTCTTTCCGCTGACCGCCCTGTTATCTTCGAGGCGTATGTTTCTGGCGATGTGACCACGATACCGCCACACATCAGCTTTGAGGAAGCGAAAAACTATGCTTCTGCGCTGTTGAAGGGCGATCCAAATGAAGGCGGCATCATCAAGGCATCGATGAAGAGCGTTGTTGAAGGTATCATACCGCATAAGGACTAAGCCAGAAGGAAGTTCTTGTAGAGTCATACATGAACGATGCTGGCGCATCTCGCGCTTCTTGAGTCTCCTTATTCAGTCGTGAACGATGCTGGCGCATCTCGCTTCGCTTACACGACTGAGTGGAGTCACTCATATGCATAGAAGGAAGTAGGTGTAGGTATGGCGAGCACGAAATTTGGCGACAGTAGAAGGTAAAGGAGTATCAGCCGCCGAAACTCCACAGACAAGCCGTTGTGCAAGGGCATTGCCATCATAAGGCCATCATGACCATGAAAGCAGATTGAGCAGATGACCAAACGTAAGGCTCTCCATATGGAAACTGCTGCGAAAAACACATGGAAAAGGATAGGAAAAGAGAGGAGAAATAGTCTTATGGCTCTCACAAGACCTGTTGCTACGATCAAAAAATTGGTTGATGAGTCCTCAATCCCCCTTCCTCATGGGAAACCTCATCGCTCTGGCCTATTAAACCTGTTGCCACGCAAGATTACTCATGAGGGGATTGTGCTCGATCAGCATATCCGTGAAGGACGCTTCCAGCGTAGTCTTTCGCTGATCGCAGCCGCCTCTAGTCTGCTTGCGGGACTAGAAGTAACCTATGAACATTACCGCGGCAGTTATGGTCAGCAGATCATGTATACACCTGTGCTTATTAGCCCGATGCTGACTATTGCTGGTATATGGGGCGTATTCAGTCGACGCGCTGCACGGACGGTTCTTCCACTTGTGTCGCTTATTGCGATGCTTGATGGTGTCGTTGGCTTCTACTTTCATGTGCGTGGCATCGCACGCAAACCAGGAGGGTGGCGCATTCCCATCTTTAATGTCATTATGGGACCGCCCGTATTCGCGCCTCTCCTTTTCGCGATCAGTGGCTTCCTCGGCTTTATTGCTTCACTCTTGCGCCGAGAGGATGATCTCGAACATGCGACACTGTCAGCAATATCACGTCCACGCTCGGCATGGTTCGGATGGGTCCCGCGTAAGCTCATGCAGGAAGGATTCGTCATTGAGCAAGATGTACGAGAAGGACGTTTTCAACGCATGTTAGGGGTTGCCACTGCTGTCTCAGCTTTCTTTAGTGGTGTTGAAGCACTCTACTCACACTATAAGAATAACTTCAGCTATCGCGTTCAGTGGACTCCCATTCTGCTGACCCCTGTGCTGATGTTCGCTGGCATTGGGTCTGTATGGAGTCGCACTCTCGCGCGTACCCTCTTGCCGATAGCTTCAGTACTGGCTCTGTTGGACGGAGGAATCGGTTTCCTATACCACGTTCGTGGTGTGGTACGTCGTCCCGGAGGACTCAAGAAGCCTTTCTATAACCTGGTCTATGGTCCTCCTATCTTCGCACCATTGCTCTTTGCTGCCTCTGGCTTCTTAGGCGTTCTGGCAAGTCTCTTGAGGAGAGCCGGCTCATGAAAATAAGAAACAAAAACCACAGATCTACTGAGCCGAGGAGGCGAAACGACACACGTCGTCTCCCCATAGACGCCACGACCGATCAACCGCTTGCACCATGTACACAGCCTGGCTACTATCCAGGCTTCCAGACGTTGAGCCAAAAAGCCTTCTGGGATGAGGCCACACGCAAAGTAGTGCTAGCTCGTGTTGAGCATGTTCCACCCATCCGCTTTTTTACGCATGAAGAAGCACAGTTGATGCAAGCGATGTGTGACCGTTTACTGCCGCAAGATGACCGCGATGAGGCGCATAAGATTCCACTCGTGAACGCCATCGATGAGCGCCTCCATAGTGGGCGCATTGATGGCTATCGCTTTGAGGATATGCCGCCTGATCATGAGGCGCACCGGCTTGGACTGCAAGCGATTGAAGCCATTGCGCACCATCTGTTTCACCACTCTTTCGTACAACTTGAGCCGCGCGAACAAGATCAGGTCCTCCAGACCATTCACGACGGCAACCCACCGGCGGGTGAGGAGATCTGGAAAAAGATGCCTGTGACACGTTACTGGATGCTGCTGATGCAGGATGCGATTGAAGTCTACTATGCTCACCCCTTTGCGTGGGACGAGGTTGGCTTTGGCGGCCCGGCCTATCCACGTGGCTATATGCGTCTGGAAGGGGGCAAACCCGAACCCTGGGAGGTGGAAGAACAACGCTACGAATGGAAAGCACCTGCTGATGCGCTTTCCGATACCTACAAGCCAGTAGGTGGTCCAGGCGGGCATAAGCAGCAGACTTCAGGGCAAGAGGGAACACATTAAGGAGCGAATGCGATGAAACATCCAATTTTTGGTGAGTTTCAAGGACAAAAGTCCGCTGAACATATGCTCGGACCGATTCAAAAGATAGATTTCCCAATGCACCACTATCAGCCGGGCGAAGAGGTGGATTTCTGTATCGTGGGCGTTGGTGCAGCGGGTGGCGTTCTCGTGCAGCGGCTTGCCCATGCTGGGTTTCGGGTCGTGGGCATAGAAGCGGGTCCTTTCTGGGAGACAGAGCGAGACTGGGTCAGTGACGAGGCAGGCTCGTCCAAATTATACTGGAATGATCTCCGTATTACAGGTGGGGAAGACCCGATTACGCTTGGCGCGAATAACAGCGGGCATGGCGTTGGCGGTGGCTCGGTCCACTGGGCGGGCTTTACGCCGCGCTTCCACCCCTCGGATTTTCATGTCCTGTCCTCCGACGGTCTTGGTGCAGACTGGCCCATCACCTATGAGGATATGAGGCCATACTACGAACTGTTAGAGAAGGAGATTCCTGTCTCTGGCCCTGCTTATTATCCGTGGGGACATCCACACGGCTATAGCTATGGGCCTCATCCGCTGGGGGGTGTAGGAGATGTGCTCGTCAAGGGGTGTACGAAGCTGGGCATTCCCGTTGTTGCTGGTGGTCCAGTTGCGATCCTCGCAGGCTCCCACGGCGATCGCCAACATTGCATCTACCGTGGTTTCTGCATTCAAGGCTGCAAGGTGGGCGCGAAGCAAAGTACACTGATTAGCCATGTTCCCGATGCGATCCATCATGGGGCCGAGATTCGCGATCATTGCATGGTCTCGCGCATCAACATGAAGAATGGACGTGCGACGGGCGTGACGTACTTTGATCCCGATGGCAATGAGCAAGAGCAGAAGGCAAAGGTCGTTATTGTCTCTGGCTATGCCATCGAGACACCACGCTTACTCTTGAGTTCGGCGTGTTCTGGCTTCGAGCATGGACTCGCGAACTCGAGCGGCACCGTCGGCAAGTATCTCATGGTGCAGATTGGCAATGTGGTGCTGGGCCGTTTCGAGAATCCTATTCGTATGTACAAGGCCCCGCCAGCGCATGGCCTCACCGAGGAGTTCTACGAAACGAATCCCAAAAATAACTTTATCCGTGGCTTTGCCATCCAGACGGTGGGGCCGCTCCCGATAGGCTTTGCAAAGCAGATGATGGTGGCGAAAGGTGCATGGGGTTGGGGGATGCGCCGCATCATGATGGACTACAACCACTGGGCGGCCCTTGGTGTCCTCGGCGAAATTTTGCCGTGGGCAGACAACCGAGTGGAACTCGCCGACGCGACCGATCAGTTCGGTCTTCGTGTCGCAAAAGTCACGTTCAAATTGCACGAGAACGATAAGAAGATCGCTCAAGCTGGCGTCGAGAAGACGACCGAGGTTATGTATGCTGCTGGCGCACAGGAGGTGGCGGAGGAAGCACGCTATGCGCATCTGGTGGGAGGCGCACGCATGGGTGCTGACTCGCGTACTTCCGTCACGGACAGCTTTGGCCGAACGCATGACATCCCGAATCTGTTTGTGTGTGACGGGAGTTTGCTTCCGACGCAGGGATCAGCCAATCCAGGACTCACGATTCAAGCTCTCGCGGCCCGTACAGCAGACTATATCATCTCGAATGGAGCTGACTTGCTGTCCAATCATCCAGAGACTGTCTCTGTTCCCAATCCTCCTGTTCGCCACAATATGTCTCCTGCAGGAACGGCGAACAAGGGGGTACCGCGCATCAAATACTCAGCAGGAGCTAAAAGATGAATACAGCGCGTCTCGAACACATCAAGGCTCTCTTTGCGCGAGAAGGCTATCATGCCTTGCTCTGTCGCATTCCACAGCATGTGCTTATGCTCACGGGCTATCAGCCAATTTTAGGCAATTCATTTTGCCTTGTCTCGCTCAACCCCGCGCAAGAGCTTGAGATTCGTTTCGCCATCCCTGCTGGTGAAAAGGATCTTGTCCCAGCAGGAACCGCCGTGGAGGTGAAAACCTTCGCCGAAGAGACGATGGGCTACATCAGCACCACGCTTGATGCCGCGCGAGAATCGATTGGTGAGCTCCTGCGTTCAGCAGGACTCAACGCCGGAGCGATTGTCGGCATCGAAGGGGGACGAACACCTATTATGCCCGCATACACTCAGGTAGACGTGACAGGGCCAGAGACACATGATTTACTGCATCTGCTGTTACTCGGTGGAGAGTTCCGCGATGCCACGTCTCTCCTGGACGAGCTTTCCGCAGTCAAAACCGAGGAGGAACTGGCCGCGATCAGGCGTTGCGAATCGGTGGCATATCAGGGCTTTGCCGCAGCGCGTGAAGCTATTCATGTTGGAGCAACAGAAGCTGATGTTTCAGCAGCGACCTATGCAGCTTTGCTACGTGCGGGATATGCAGCATCAGGTGCGCATCATGTGCATGTGATGGCAGGCCCGCGTGCGGCTCTGGCGTATCGCGCCTTCAACTTGACCTCGCATGCGTCCATCAAGCAAGGCGATACGGTGATGGTCCAGATGGAGATTGGCGTCAACGGCTACTGGGCGGAACTGACGCGCACGTTCTTTGCTGGGACGATCAGTGAGGAATGGATCAAGGTGTATCAAGCCTGTATCGCGGCTCAAGAAGCAGCTTTGAAGATTATTCGTGATGGGGTGAGTGCGCGAGCCGCCGATGGAGCGGCACGCCAGGTCATGCAACAGGCTGGCTTCGGTGCGGCCTTCAAACATGGGCTTGGACACGGTTTTGGCTTCCAGGCCATTAACCACGCAGCTACCCCTGTGTTGCATCCCGCCTCACATGACGTCCTACGCAACGGTATGGTTCACAACATGGAACCTGCGGTCTACCTGGATGGAAAGGGTGGATTCCGCCTGAATGACAATGTTGCGGTGCGCATGGATGGAAACGAGGTGCTCTCATCAGCACTTCCTCGCGATGTAGCTTGGTTAGTTGTAGAGAAATAGATTCTTCTATCTTTAGAGAAAGGGAAACAAAGATGAAAGCACACACACCGGAAGTGGTGGTTGTTACTGGTGCTTCTGCTGGCGTTGGTCGTGCCATTGTGCAAGCATTCGCCACACGAGGCGCACATATTGGACTGCTGGCCCGTGGTCACGCAGGGTTGGAGGGTGCGTGTAGAGATGTTGAGGCGGCTGGCGGGAAAGCGATTGCCATTCCAACAGATACGGCCGATCACGAGCAGGTCGAGGCTGCTGCTGCAAAGGTTGAGGAGACCTTCGGCCCGATCGACGTGTGGGTCAATGTGGCCATGGCCTCAGTGTTCTCGCCCTTCAAAGAGATGAAACCAGAAGAGTTCAAGCGTGTGACCGAGGTCGCCTATCTTGGCTTCGTGTACGGGACGATGGCCGCCCTACACCGCATGCTGCCGCGTGACAGGGGCAGGATTATTCAAATAGGCTCCGCCCTTGCTTATAGAAGTATTCCGCTCCAGTCGGCCTACTGCGGGGCGAAGCACGCTATCATGGGGTTTACCGACTCGATTCACTGTGAGTTGATCCACGACAAAAGCAATGTGCAGATCACGATGGTGCAACTTCCTGCCGTCAATACCCCGCAGTTTAGTTGGGTCAAGAACCGCATGCCCGATAAGGCACAGCCCGTGCCGCCGATTTATCAGCCAGAAGTCATCGGCGACGCCGTGACATGGGTGACAGACCACTACCGCCGAGAACTGTTTATTGGCCTGTCTACCGTAATCGCTATTCAGGGCAATAAGGTTTTCCCCGCGCTTGGCGACCTGTATCTCGGCAAGACAGGTTACAAATCACAGCAAACGGGGCAACGTGCCAATCCAAACAGTCCCAATAATTTGTGGGAGCCAGTTGATGAGAAGCAGGATCACGGCGCACGCGGAACGTTTGACAGCAGAGCGACGAGTTGGAGTTGGCAGCTTTGGGCCGATACCCATGTTGGTCTCCTTGCCTTTGTTGGTGCTGGCATTGCCAGCCTTGTAGGGGTAGCCCTCTTTTGGAGGAAGCAATGAAGCCAGAAGAACTAGGCAGACAGTTACGGCTTGGCTCAGGACCATTCCTGGCGCAGCGACGTGGCATCGTAGGCTTGGAGATGGTTGCTATTGGAGCGATGAGCCTGATTACCCTGTACCAGATGGGCATCATCAAACATCTGCCAGAGCCGCCACTCCCAGGACTGAATGCTGACAAAGTAGATGCTTCCGCTGAAGCATACTCACGCTTTGCAACGCCCGACGGCATTCTTGGCATTGGCAACTACGCTATGACGATGGGACTGGCGGCAATGGGTGGACAGGACCGCGCAAAGGAGCATCCGTGGATTCCCCTGATGCTGGCGGCGAAAGTCGCCTTCGACACCTCGCAGGCAATTCGGCTATTCGTTGACCAAAAGACAAAGTACCATGCCTACTGTTCCTGGTGTCTTCTCGCTGCTGGCACAACGCTTGTTACCGTACCACTGGTTATTCCAGAGACATATGCAGCCCTTCGTCAGCTCGTAAAGAAAGGGTAGAAATCTCATGGCTTACCTCCCGATTGGGGATTATGCAGTTATTGGTGACTTGCATACCGTTGCTCTGGTTGGCAAAAATGGCTCTATTGATTGGTGTTGCCTTCCGAGGTTTGACTCACCAAGTCTCTTTGCAGCCCTTCTTGATGCAGGCAAAGGCGGCTTTTTCCGTATCTCACCTGCTGACATGTCAGAGGTGAAGTATCAACAACTCTACCTGCCGGAAACAAACATCCTGCTGACGCGCTTTCTGAGGGAGGACGGAAGCGGTGAGATTACCGAGTTTATGCCTATTAAGCAGGTGGGTACTGCTGAACATCAGCATCAAATCATTCGTTCTGTTTCTGTCGTCCATGGTTCGCTGACGTTCAAACTTGTGTGCCAGCCTGGGTTTAACTACGCGCAGGATGCTCATCAGGTTGAGGTGTCAAAGGAGGGAGCCATCTTCCTGAACGAACATTTCAATGTGGCCCTGGCCTCGCCTCTTCCCTTAGAGGCAGATGGGAAGGGAGGTGTGCAGGCAACATTCACACTGCATGCTGGTCAAGCAGTTCACTTTCTCCTGGAAAGTATGAAAGAGCGGAAGCAGGTTCCACAACCGCTTTCTGAGACCCAATACCAAACAGTATTTCAAGACACGCTGAATTATTGGCGCAGCTGGCTCTCGCAGTGCCACTATCAAGGGCGGTGGCGCGAGATGGTACAGCGCTCAGCTCTCGTGTTGAAACTCCTGATCTATGCGCCGACAGGAGCGATTGTCGCGGCGCCCACCACCAGTTTACCCGAAACACTTGGAGGGAAACGCAACTGGGATTACCGCTATAGCTGGGTGCGTGACGCCTCGTTCACCCTCGATAGTTTACTGACCCTCGGTTTTACCCAGGAAGCTGAAGCGTTCATGGGGTGGCTTGATGCCAGATGTCATGAATTGAAAGAAGGTGGCACAATTCAGCCTATGTATGGCATCACTGGTGAACACGAACTGACGGAGAAGACACTCGATCATTTCGAGGGCTATCAGAAAAGTGCCCCTGTACGCATTGGGAACGGGGCTTATGCTCAGCAACAACTTGGTATCTATGGCGAGTTGTTGGATGCTATCGCCATCTATAATCGCTATGAACCCATCTCCTATGATCTCTGGGAGAACGTGCAGTGCCTACTCAATTGGCTGAGTGAGCATTGGCAAGACACAGACGAAGGCATCTGGGAGGTTCGTGGAGGACCAAAACACTTTGTCAATTCGCGCGTGATGGGCTGGGTGGCGTTTGATCGCGCCATTCGCGTGGCACGTCACCGAGGGTGGCCGGCCCCAACGGAGGAATGGGTAAAAATACGCGCTTCCATCTACAAGCAAATTATGGAGCAGGGATGGAACGAGCAAAAACACAGCTTTGTGCAGTATTATGGCAGCGATGCAGTAGATGCCAGTTCCTTGTTGATGACGATCACCAGTTTCACGGGTTCACGGGAACCACGGATGCTTTCCACCATTGATCGTATTGAAAAGGAGTTAGCCGACGGAGCATTAGTACACCGCTATAACCCCAAGGACGCGGCCAATGATGGCCTTGGCAGCGTGGAAGGGACCTTTGGTGCATGCAGTTTCTGGCTGGTGCAGAACCTTGCGCGTGCAGGTCGCCTGGACAAGGCTCGCTTGATGCTAGAGAAACTGCTCGCGTATAGCAACCACGTCGGGATCTATGCTGAGGAGATCAGCTCAACGGGTGAGGCATTAGGAAATTTTCCGCAAGCCTTCACGCATCTCGCGCTTATTACGGCCTGTACGACCCTGGATCAGGCACTGAGTAAACATCAAGCGAATCCATGGGAGACACATGGGACGCTCTACGATTGATGAGGCATTGATGGCGTATTGTGAACATGAACACATTACATTCACGCGGGGCCGCCCATATCTGAAAAATGACCAGAGTTTTGTGGAGCAAAAAAATGGCGCGATTGTGCGCCAGGCGGTCGGCTACGATCGCTTCGTTGGAAAATATGCCTACAGACAACTCACCGAACTTTACCGAGCACTACGCCTGTATGTGAACTGTTTTCAACCCTCCATGAAATTGCTCTCCAAACAGCGTGATGGAAAAAAAGTGCACTGTGTCTATGATCCGGCCAAGTCCCCGCTGCAACGGTTGCTTTTCTCAGGCGTCCTACATGCCCGGATGCAGCAGGAACTGCTCGAGGTGGCACACACGCTAGACCCCATCCGCCTATTTGAACAAGTAGAGCAGTTGCAGCAGGCCGTCTTCCAATACGCCGCAGGCTGCCCTCCTTTTACCTCATCCCTCTCTTCCACCCCCATCCGCATCTTTTCCGTAGAGCAGTGTTCAGCGGGAACGCTCCCTGTCAAGATGAGGTATTCCCATACTTCCAGCGTTTCCTGCAGATGCGCAAGCAGGCTCCTCTGCCCCTCATGAAACGCTCGCTGATGGTGTGGCTGCGCCGCCGTCTCTCGCCCATCGCCATCATGTCACTGCTGGTCATGAGCCTGGTCTTCCTCTTGAGTGCCTGTGGCGAGAATGCCGATCCAAGTGGCCTGAATTCCGCCAATCAGAGCAACTTGACGACCGCCTCGGCCAATGGCACACCTATCACACAGCAGCAACTCACCGCTGCGAAGACAAACGAACCATTCGCTTACAATCTCGCGCTGGCCGTTGATGAGAACCGCCTGGGTATCAACTTCGTGTGAACCTTGGTCACTGGCTATCTCGTCATGTTCATGCAGGCTGGCTTCGCACTCGTTGAAACTGGCCTTTGTCGCGCCAAAAATGCTGGTCATACCATGGCGATGAACTTTATGGTCTATGGCCTCGGCATGATCGGTTACTACGTATGCGGTTTCGCCTTCCAGAACGGAGGGGTTGGGATCGCAGGGGTGCCGAACCTGGGGGGGCTTGCCGCTCTGACCAAGGAACTCGCTATTCCGATAGGGGGTACCAACTGGGGTATCATCGGCTATAAAGGCTTCTTCCTGAGCGACGGCACCTATGACGTCGGGATCGCGGTGATGTTCCTCTTCCAAATGGTGTTCATGGACACCACCGCTACCATTCCGACAGGGGCGATGGCGGAACGCTGGAAGTGGTCGTCCTTCTGTGTCTATAGCCTCTTTGTCTCCACGCTCGTCTATCCCGTTTTCGCCAACTGGGCCTGGGGCGGTGGCTGGCTCTCACAGTTAGGAGCAATCGGCCTGGGCAAAGGATATATCGACTTTGCGGGGAGCGGAGTGGTGCATGCTGTCGGTGGGTGGTGTGCCCTTGCCGGAGCGATCGTGTTGGGACCGCGCCTGGGCAAGTATAACCGTGACAAAAGCTCGAACACGATTCCTGGTCATAATATGGTGCTTGCCCTCCTGGGCTGCTTCATCCTGGCCTTTGGATGGTTCGGTTTTAACCCGGGTAGCACCCTGGCCTCCATCTCAGGTGGTGGCGAATAGCTTTCGATAGAGTGTCCACAGCGGATGGCAGAGCCTATGGGGGACGCATCTCCCATAGGCTCTGCCATCTACCTTTGAGCACCAAAGCGATACGGCTACTGCTAGATGCATGCTGCGAGAGAGGGGTTGAATAGTGTTCCATACGATCTGCATCATGGCATCTTTGTGGCAGGAAAGAGGAGCTGGACCGGGCAGCATATCCGACTCGTTGATCGAAAAAGATCGTGAAAGCAACAACATCGGAGAAAAGCGGTAGGGAGTGCAGCACTTTCTTGTGTGCTTCGTGTTCATAGTGCAAGTGCTCGCCTACAGGATATATGACTGGCATCTGCACTTCCTCTTGAGTAGGTTTCACAAGCTACTTCGCCTGGCTCCCACTCGCTGCCCTGTTCAAGCTACCAAAAAGCGGGAGCCGTATGCAGAAAGGTCCATTTGTAGGTGTGCCATCGCTGTTCATCGAGCCCAATTTCGTGTTTAAGCGTCCTAAGATCAGCGGGGCTGAGAAACTCTTCAGCAAGATAACAGTATTGGCCAAGGTGTTGCTCCTTCACGATACGTGTCATGGGAAAAACGGGCCATCGTCGCTGCTGAATCTGATGTAATTCACGCAGGTCATGTACAAAGAGTGTGTGTAAAGCGTCAAAGGGAGTCATCTTCTGCTTCCTTATCATTCCTCGACACAGTAAGGGGGTAAAAAGATGGGTCATGCTCCTTCCCTCTAGTATACCACACCAACGGACGTGAGTCCGCTGAAAGGCAGGGCGAACATGACGACCGCTGATCCCATACTAATGGCTACCGCCAACGCCTTTAACCGGCACTACTTATCGTTGAGAGTGGAACTGGTATCGACGGGAAGATGGTTGCGTTTGATACTACGAAAGATACCCTCCGGGACCTCCAAAGCATATTCTTCGCCTCCGCGTAGTCGCTCAAAGACGACGGCTCCCAGTAAAGGACCCACCCAATAGATCCATACATCAGTGAGAGCAATACCACCAGCAAAGAGTGCTGGTGCCAGGCTTCGGGCGGGATTCATACTCCCTCCTGTCAGCGGGCCGGCAAAAAGCCCACCAAGAGTAATGGTGAGTCCTGTTGCCAGCCCGACAGCAGCCCGGTTGACTCGTCGCTCCGTTGTTGCTGCCATAGAGACAAGCATGAGGAAGAAGGTGATGATCGCCTCGATGCCTACTGCCTGACCCAGACCAACTGCAGGTATGGTTGCACCATAGTGGCCAGCAATTGCCCGATCAGGCAGCAGGATGAAGTGCAGAGCGCTCGCAGCTAACGCACCTCCAATCTGAGCAAGCCAGTAGGGCCAGACATAGCGCCAGGGAAAGCGCCGTGCCACGGCCAAGCCAACGACAACTGCGGGGTTGAAAGGAGCACCGGAGATGTGGCCGAGAGCATAGGTCATTACAAAAAGGACAAAACCAAAAGTGAAGTAGACCACGAGCCGGCTCACTATTGTTGTTCCATTGCCTTCCACCAGACGCGCCCCGCAACCAAAAAAGACGTAAGCGCATGTTCCTAGAAACTCCGCTCCATAGCGTCGCAGCATCTCCGCATTCATCAGATGACCCTCCATTCTTCTCTATTTATGTTTACGCGTAGGAGTGCTCTTTCTGTTTCACAGAAACGACCCAGGATGCCTCAGTCATTTATGCGGGGGAGGAATGGGCCTTCCTTGTTTGGGGCAGGGGATGGTGTTCTCGAAACTCCTCATAAGTTCATCAGACCTATCCTCTGGACATGTCCTGTGAACTATGGTACACTTGTTCTATGAAACAAACCTTGGTCGCCAAACTCAAACTCGTGACCACGCCGAACAGTTCAAGGTACTGCGAACGACACAACTCGCCTACAGAGATGCCTTGAACGCGGTGAGCCGCTATGCCTACGCGCACGGCAAAACTTCCAACAAGGTCAAGCTGCAAGAGGCGATGTATCGCGAGATACGCACCCGCTACAAGATACCCGCGCAAATGGCCTGCTCCATCCCCCGTCAAGTTGGAGCCACCTACAAAACGCTCTGGACGCGCGTCAAAAAGAACACAGCAGATCGGAAAGCGGGCCTCACGAAGAAACGCTACAAGGGGCTGGATCAACCACCCACGTACGTCTCGCCCACGTTGACTTACCAGTTGGGATACGACTACAGTTTCAAGGCGCAGCACCGGGTGAGTATCCTGACGCTCTGTGGGCGCATCATCCTCCCCTATACCGGATACAGCGAGCATGTCGCCTTGATCAAGCACGGGGCACGTCTTGGGGCTGCACAACTGTGGTATGACCACCCCAGGAAGCAATTCTACCTGCTCGTGAGTCTTGAGCGAGAGATCGCTGATCCTACCCCAGAACAGCAAACCGGCGTGGTCGGGGTGGATGTCGGTATCCGCTACCTCGCCGTGACCCAGACGACTCACGGTGGCCCGACTTTCTACTCTGGCAAACGCATGGTTCCCAAAGCGAACCATTACGTGCGACTGAGGAAGCGTCTTCAGCACAAAGGCACTCGTTCGGCGACCAGGCGACTGGTGATCATCGCCGGGCGAGAGAGACGGGGGACCACCTGACGCCAATCATGTCATTGCTAGACGGATTACCGAGCAGCATCCCCACTGCCTCATCGGCCTGGAGAACTTGACAGACATTCGAGAGCGTATCCGCCGCAAGCATGGCAAGAAGGCGAGTGAGAAGCAGCGACGGGCGAATGCCAGGCAGTCCAAGTGGGCCTTCGCCGAGTTGCGGTGGAGTCCAGACACAAGCCCCCGTGTTTCAACCGGGGGTCATTGACTCTTTCTACTATCGCTTGCCCAAAAAGAAGGACTGGTTGAGGGTGATTGCTCACCCTGCGAAGAGAGTAACACATAGGGCAGGGTGGACTCGGGTGCCAATGGGAAGACGGCTCCACAACGTCCCATTGGAAATGTAGTTCATGATTAGAAAAGGGGGTTCGTTCTCCACGCCTAACTCCAGGTGCCGACCGGACTCAGACCATCATGCGTTTGTGCGAGGCAGGGTTGGGACACGGTCAGAGCTAGCGGAAAGCGGGCAAACCGCTGGTGAAAAGAGCACTTCCCGCATACCCTGGATGAAAGACAGGCGTGCCGTCGGCGAACCCACTTTCCTCGTTCGACGTTCCATGCCTCACCATCATTTCCAGGGCAAAATAGACGGGTAGGGGTCCCCCGCTTTTTATGGGTGCCCGGTCAACCATTGACAAAACGTTCATTCTATGGTATATAAATAACTGACCGGTCAGTATTCATTACAGTATTCTAGAGATGGCTGCCAGGTCCGATTGAGCAGCCGGAAAGGAATTGACCATGCGCGTGTTAATCTCCGGAGGCGGCATTGCCGGGCTGACGCTCGCCTATTGGCTGCGCCACTATAACATTTCATCAGTCATGATTGAGAAGGCCGAGGATCTTCGTCGTGAAGGATATGCGATTGACTTTCTGGGCACAGGCTACGACGTCGCTGAACGGATGAGCCTTATCGATCGATTGCGCTCTCAGCAAATTCCCTTTGAGACGCTCGTTTATGTAAACAAGGCCGGCAAACTAATCGCCAGACTGGATGCCAACCTGCTACGCAGCATCACAGTCGGGAAATACATGGGACTGCTGCACGCGACCCTCGAAGAAGCCTTGTATGAAGCATTGGGCGGTCAGGTCGAGGTGCGCTTTGGCCGTTGGCTCCTCGCCATAGAACCTGGCCCAGACGCGGTGTACGTGACGTTCAACGACGGCACGACCGAGTCCTTTGATTTGCTGATCGGTGCCGATGGGGTGCATTCCAGCACGCGCACCCTGGTCTACGGACCTGAAGAGCAGTTCAGTCGCTCTCTGGGCTACACCATCGGCCATACGTTTAAGATGTATGTCGAGCCCGGGCGCCTGGCCGCCGCCTACTGCACACCACAGGTGGATGACATCCTCACATTTTTCACGCATCAGACAACCCGGCAGGAGCATCTGCCACGCGAGCAGCGGCTGGCACGCTTGCGTGAGGTGTTTGCGGGGATGGGCTGGTTGACCCAGCAGTTCCTCTCTGATGTCAGCCCATCTGCGAGCGTGTTCATGGATGCCGTGATCCAGATCCAGATGCCCAGCTGGCATCACAGTCGGGTAGTCCTGGTGGGCGATGCCTGTGACTGCCCCACGCTGCTCTCGGGGCAAGGGGCCCCCCTGGTCATGGGAGGGGCCTATCTGCTGGCCAAGGCACTGCACGACACCGCCGATTACCAAGAAGCGTTCCGTCGTTACGAACAGCAGATGTCTGCCTATGTCCGAGCGCAGCAAAAGAGCGCCCGTGGGACTGCCAAATCCTTTCTGCCTGGCAGCCCCCTCGGCCTGTTCGTCCAACACACAATGATGAAAGTGCTGTTCCGACCGGCGTTTCGCGGCCTGCTGCGACGCCAGTTTGTCGCAGAGAGCCTCTTATCCCCGCGAGATACCAGTCCCGCTCAGCACACCATCCAGCAGGAAAGGCTAAGTCTATGACAGTCAGCACACCATCCAAACCAACGGGGCTGCTGAGATTGGCGTTTACGCTGCCGCGGTACCTGTATCGCTGGCACCTGGGTTGGCTGCTTGGCCATCGCTGCCTCATGATCACGCACATTGGGCGCAAGACCGGGAGCCTTCATCAGACAGTGGTCGAGGTCGTCCATTATGATCCCTCCACCCAGGAGTGTATCGTGATGTCGGGCTACGGAGCACAGAGCGATTGGTACCGCAATATTCAGTCGCGGCCCGCCCGCGAGGTGCAGGTCGGACGCGAGCGCTATAGGCCACAGCAGCGCCTGCTCTCTGCGGAAGAAACGCTGGCTGTCCTGGCGGAGTACCAGAGGCACCACCCCTGGGGGTTTCGCGAACTGATGCATCTGGTGGGATATGCCTATGATGGCACGCCTGAAGGACTGCGTACCATCAGCCAGGTCGTGCGGGGGATCGCGTTTCGCCCATGAGAACGCACGGAATGGAACGATGGAGATGCATCTTTGCACTCTCTGTCAGAGCACCCATGGTGCCCCTCATGTTCTTTTCCCGAGGGTTGTGCCTCATTTTTCACGGATTGTATTCGTAGGAGAGCCATATTCGGAGGTAGCTATGTCCCCACGTCCCGATGTGAGTGAAGAACGCAAACAGCAGATCCTGGAAGCGGCCATCGCGGTGTTTGCGCGGGTCGGCTTTCGATCTGCCCGCATGGACGATATTGCCGAGCAGGCCGGTCTCTCGAAAGGAGCGCTGTATCTCTATTACAAAAGCAAAGATGCGATCATCGCGGCGCTGCTCAAATATTTCTTTGCGCAGGAATTCAAGCGGGTGCAGGCTTTTGTAGAATCGGCCCAAGAGGTGCCCATTGCCGAGCAACTCATGACCTTGACCAGCCAGGTTGCCGAAGCGATGCATTGGATGGGCAGGCTGATGCCAATTGCCTTCGAGTTCTACGCGATCGCGGGGCGCGACAAAGAGGTCCATCGGTTCCTCAAGGAGTACTTCAAAGCGTATCGCCTTGTCCTGGCCCGCCTGATCCAGCGTGGCATCGAGCGTGGGGAGTTCCGTACCGTGAACGCGGAGGCAACTGCGATCACGCTGGCAGCTCTGTTCGAAGGGCTGGCGCTGCTCTTTTTTGTTGATCAAGAGGCAGTCCAGTGGGCAAATCAGGCCGAAACGTCGGTGCAGTTGCTGCTTGAAGGGATTGCACAAAGGACCTCTTCGTGAAGAGCATTGAGGTGTTGTTTCCTTTCCTGGTCGTGACTGCTATCTTTTGGTGTTTACATGAGCGAAAAAACAAAGGAGGATGCCCCATGGCCCTTGCGCATCGCCGTCCCTACGGCATCTATAAGTGGCTGGCTAACGCTCCGCGCTGGTTCTATCGGCTGGGTCTTGGCTGGGTCTTTGGGCACCACATGGTGCAGATTACCCATCGTGGCCGCAAGAGCGGAGTGCTCCGACGGACCGTTCTGGAAGTCTTACAGTATGACCAGCAGACACGGGAGGTGCTGGTGGTGTCCGGGTGGGAAGGGAAAACGGATTGGTATCGCAACATCGAGCGCGAGTCGGCGTTGGAAGTGCGGATTGGCCGCGTACATTACTGACCCGTCCAGGAGTTCCTCTCACCCGGAGAAACCGCCCAGCTTATCCTCACCCTGTTTCGTCATCGCCCGAGAGAGGTCCGCTTCGTTGGGCCGCTCCTGGGAATCGACCCTGACGCCGAGGATGCTACCTTGCGTGCTCGGATAGAAGCCTTCTTTCGGGGGGTACGTTTCCGCCCCGCTGATGGATAGCAGCAGTGTGACGCACGCGCCTCTATCTGGTTCACCATCTGCGTGCTGCCCTTGGTGTGCTCCTGGTGCGTATCTACCATCTGACCTTTCCGCCTGGCCTACCCTCAACCGTCTCCAGGGTGCGGCAGCTCCCCCTGGTCACTTGCAGGGATGTCGCTGCTCACAGCCCGTTCTTCCTCACCTGTTATAGGTGACGGTTCCTCTTCTGCGAGCTTCACGATGAGCGCGACGCCACGAGGTCGGCCTGCTCGGACCCAGGGGGCAAAGAGCACTCCTGCGATACCTCCCGCCGCAGCTAGGGAGAGCAGCGGCCATCCCCGCGCAGATTCATCGCCAGGGTGAAGCTCACGACCAACGTGCCGAGCACATTGATGGCAAGTGGAAACAGCGTGTGCTCACGGCGCGAGAATTGGACCATGGCGAGCAGGCCCATCAAGAAGCTCACAAACACGGCGACCGCGTAGAAGAGCACTAACTCCTGGTCCTGAGCATCCACCGCGATCACGACCCCTGCCGCGATCACCAGGTACAGGACCACCCCCCAGTACGGGGTGTAGTGGCGATTGATCCGTCCCATCCACGCGGGAAGAATACCATGGCTTCCCTCGGCAGAGTGCCTCGCGAGGGCTTTGAGCAGTCCTGGTCCTGCCTGGAAGGAGGAACTGGCCGCCGACAACAACAGGAGCGCCGTGATAAGTTGAAAGCTGGCGAAGAGCACAGGCGACCCTGCTGCTCGTGCCAGCTCCGCAATCTGCGTGCTGTTGTGTGGCGGGATGCCGATGCCCAGATGCACCGCTAGGACAGTCAGTCCCAGCGTCAGACCACCTACGATGATCAGGGTGAGCCAGAGCGTTGCCTGTCCGAACCGTTTGCGTCCCCGCGCGTCAAGCTGCCCTAGTTGTGCGATGGCCGAGGACGGTGCTTCGACTCCCGTCGCCAGTGCCATAGCGACCGGAAAGGCCAGGGCAATGGCCAGAGCTGTGGCCCAGCCGCCTGTCGTCGCTTGGGGATGGATTGCCACTTCACCTGAGGCGGTGTGCGGAACGGACACTCCCCCGCTTATCAGGAGCATCATGGCGATGCCGACAAAGGAGAGAGTCAGCACGGCAAAGACGGTGCGTCCGCCATGTCCGAACCAGGTCAGTCCGGCGACGAGGAGAAGTAGGGCAAGCGCCACCAGCACACGCTGTGGGGCGAGCAAGGGGAAATAGGCCACAATGGCCGAGGACGTATTTGAGCCATTCCCCTGGCCCAATTTCGGTTACAGACGGGCAATACCATTGCATCCCTACGATGGAGTTCCGATGGGCTCGTTCGCTACAACGCGTTCGGCGAGGTAGTGTTGTAAGCGTTCCTCGCCTCGTGGACTAACGAGAAACGTGACGACATCCCCAGGTTCGATGACCGTCCCGCCGCGTGGAAAGAGCATATCACCATCCCGGCGAATGGAAACCACGAGGCATTCGGCTGGTAAGTGGGTTTCCCGCAAGGGACGCTTTACCAGTTGCATCCCTGCTTCAACCGTGGCTTCCAACATCACTGTCCCTTCCACTAGTCCCCGCATACGCTTTGAATCTTTGAGCAGCGTCTCACGATAGACGCGTACGATATCCGCCGATGTCAGCACCCCGATCACATGTTGACCACCCGCAACCGCCTCAACATCCACGATGGGCATCCAGCTCACGCGGTGGCCTGTTAGTTCTTCAAGAGCCTCGTCCAGCGTATCATCGGGATACCCCACCAGAACGTCGCGCGTCATCACCTCTTCTACACGGTGCTGATCGCGCTCCTCAGGCGGAATTGTTTGCATATTGGCAAGCGTGAGCACCCCTTGTAGATAACCTCGCGCATCTACTACTGGTGCTCCACTGGCTATTCGATCATCCAGATGCTTCTCCGCCTCGGCAACGCTCTGCCCTGGACTAAAGCGGACCGAGGGGGGCGTCATCGCTTTGCTAATGGAAAGCGTTGACAGTAAAGGGAAGGACATTTGCAAGCGGTGCGCCGGTGAATCAGCTCTCGTGTCCACCTGACTCTTGTAAATTGTCTCTTTCCCCACAATAATAGAGGAGATACCAACGGCGATCATGGCCGGTGCCAGCATCGAAAGATTGCCCGTCATCTCCGCCACCATCAACATCACCGCCAGAGGCGCATGGGCAATGCCGCCAAACAGAGCCATCATCCCGACAATCACAAAAGGAGCCGGGCTATCAGGCACGCCGGGGATCACATGATAGCATAGCCGCCACACCAGTGCGCCCATCATTCCGCCAATCACCATACCTGGCCCGAAGATACCACCAGAGCCGCCGGAGCCAATCGACAAACCGGTCGTGAGAATTTTGACAAAAGGAAGCAGGAGGATGACCCACACGGGGATACCCAGAAGGCCGGGTCCCATGCTGACCTGTACCCAGCCATAGCCCATCCCCAACGCCTGCGGAATAATCAAGCCGATGAGTCCGACGAGCAGTCCGCCAATACCGGGTTTAATCCAATTCGGCAATGAGAAGCGATGAAAAAGATGGGTGATGCCATAAAACCCTCGTGCGTAGAGCAGCCCCATCAACCCACATAAGAGACCGAGAAAAACATAAAAGAGCAGTTGCACCGGTGAAGTAAAGGCCAGATTGCTGGGGGTCGCGAAGATCGGGCTCCACCCTGACCAGGCACCGAAGACACTATAGCCGATAATAGAGGCGATGAGCGCGGGAATAATGGCCTCAACCTCCAGGTCATTTTTATACAGAATTTCAGCCGCCAGGATAGCTCCTCCCAGGGGCGCACGAAAGATCGCGCCAATGCCAGCCCCGATGCCCGTGGCCAGCGCGATGCGTCTATCCTGCACGTCCAGGCGTAACAACGTTGCCAGGATGGACCCGAAGCCCGCGCTGATTTGCGCTGCTGGCCCTTCACGTCCAGCCGAACCACCTGTCCCAATAGTGATCGCCGAGGCGACCAGCTTGATCAAAGGAATACGCGCACGTATGGGTTTGCCATGGTGGAAGGCGTGAATGGCGGCGTCTGTCCCATGTCCCTCGGCCTCTGGAGCAAGGCTGAAGACGATAATCCCCGCTGCCAATCCGCCGAGCGTCGTCACCACAGGTAATAACCATGGGTGGGCCGATGACCAGAATGACTGCACGATCACGCTTCCTTCTCCTGCTGGGTCAGGTGGCGTATACCCCACAATGTACCCTAAAAAGAAACCCGTCGCGTAGTGAATGGCCGCGAAGAAGGCGATAGCACCGATCCCAGCCACAATACCAATCAGGCTACTGATCAGGAGCCATTTGAGTAAATAGCGCGGACTTTCAAAGCTGCGTTTGGTGCGACGAATATGAAAGAGGCGTCGTAAAAATGTAATGATGCCAGTAGATACCATTGGGCCTGCTCCTTGCATTCAACTGTTTATATCAATATGGGTGGGCAATCATCCAATAAAAAAGCAAAAGAAACCTTCAATGCTTTACGTATTCCTCAATGCTTCCTTCCGTAAACCCATGAGAATAAGCTGAGCAACCTGACTGGCTTGCACAGCAATCTCTTGTTGCGACTGTCCCAGCACTTTGGCTGAAAGCACGTAGGATTCCGTTAACGAAAGCACCATCAAGGCTTTTGCTTCTACGTCCGTGGCGGTAATCTCACCACGCGCCTGGCACTGTTCCAGCATCAGAGCAATCACCGCTACATAGTCGCGCAACAACTTGGTCGCTTCAGTTTTGAATGCTCGGTTCACGCCATAGAGCGCACTCATAGAGACATTGAAGCTATTGCTGTCTTCTTCGGCTAGCTGCACGAAGGCCAAAAAGAGTCGTTCCAATCGTTCCGCCACGGTGCCATCAATCGCGAGTGCCGTCCGAATGGAAGCCAGTTGTGACGCGGCGATATGGCGCAGCATCGCCAGGAACAACTCTCGTTTATTTTCAAAGTATAAGTAAATGGTGCCCTTGCCAATCCCTGCCTGTTCGGCTATCGTATTGATATTGGCCTGGTCAAATCCCAGGCTGGCAAATTCACTGGCCGCCTCACTGATAATACGGCGGCGTGTGGCTTCTCGCATGTGTTCATCAACAACTTTGGGCATAGATTTCTTACGCTCCTGTTTTTGCAGCAATGAATAGAGCTTCCTGATTGATTGAGAAAGTGAACTTCAGAGTACTATGACCCAACCGCATCCAACTTCACAAAGCTACTCAACAAGGAAGATGGGTAGTCGGTCAGCTTTATCCTCACTTAGTATAGAGTAAGGACTTGCCCTCTGTCAAGCAAGGGGAATTATTGCACTGCCCCCTGCTTAACATCGATCGGTATGGAAACAGATGGTTTACTCCCGTTCTGCCCGTTAATGTCCGTCGCAAATTCAACATGACCCTGTAGCGTCGAAAGAGGAAATTCATACGAAACCGTTTGTGTCGCTCCTTGCGGTAATTTCTCAGCACTCAGGAGATAAAGAATGCCCTGCTTCGTTGGAGGAGAGACAGAGGGTCCTGCCACTCTCGTTCGAATAATGAAATTATGTTTCACCTGTCCATTATTTGTGACGATGAAAGTATATGGCACTCCAACAGAGAAAGTGGTACGTGAAGCATGAATACTGTTGTCGGTAATGGTCACATGCACCACTCGATCACCTGCTACTGTGGCTGTCGGACTTGTGGGATTTGTTGATGCCGTATTTCCACCACAAGCAGCTAACAGTAGCATAGCTGCTATCATCAATAATCCAAGCATGCTATATTTTTTCATGGTCTTTCCTTCGCTAGCACCCTGGCTGCGAAAATGAGCAAATGGCATGTGATTTTCAATCACCAGGATACGTTTCATGTCCTTCATCACTTCTGCCTCATATCAGGCAGATAGATTGTGGCTTCGTTCGTCTTCTTGTATTATAATATATGACTGGCTAACCAGTCAATAAAAACTGTTTTTTCAAATTACATAAAAATGTTCCAGTTAGTGAGAATATAGCACGGTTTATAGGCATACTGATCATTGGCAACCTTTCCAGAGGACGCTGAAAGAGAGAAGTATTTATTGGGTGTCTAGTCATCCATTGACTTTTTCTGCTATGTGTCTATTATTACATGAGCTTTTTCGTTAAAGCCTAAGGGTACCTCATGGCAGCAATCATAGAAAGGATAGTGCTGTTTTATGCCAACAAAGCTCAAAGATGTTTCTGCACCAAGTAGACTGCTTAAATTGATACTACGTCTACCGATCTGGTTATACCGGGCGCACCTGGGTTGGCTTCTGGCAGTCGCTTCTTATTGCTTACGCATGTGGGTAGGAAGAGCGGTCTGCCGCGACAGTCCGTGCTGGAAGTGCTGGGACATGATAGATCCAGCGATACCTATATCATTCTCTCAGGCTGGGGTACACGGTCGGATTGGGTGCGCAATGTCGAGAAAAACCCAGAGGTGTTCATCGAGGTAGGGTGTCGCAAAATACACGCCCGTGCAGAGTGGCTCTCTTCTGAAGAGGCAGAACAGAAAGTGCTGGACTACGCCAAACAAAATCCACTCGCCATACGTATTCTTCCACGTATGATGGGGTTTCAGTTGGATGGCAGCGAGGCAGATTTTCGGGCATTAGCACAGCTGGGAGTAGTTCTCGCTTTCCATCCCATTTCAATGGCGAAAGATCAAACTCTACCGCCTGAACAATCAGTCTTTCACTAATGCCGTTCTGTATTGCCAGACGAAAAAATGACCGGAACTTTGCTGGATCGACTGACCCTTCGAGCCAGTATGCTCGCACTTGTCGGGAATCCTACCGTTTTCTTGGACGTCTCCTGCAAGATGAGCCTGAGCGAGATGAGGGGGAATTTGAAGCGAGTTAGCTGGCTCACTTTTTACTGAGTCTGCGTCCGCCTAGATGGAAGCGGCTCACGGTCTGCGCGACCCGGACGCTTCGGGAACCGATTGGGCAACTCCGTTGGACACAGACTCACCTGATGGGCTCTCCACACGGTCTGCGAGACGAGGTTACGGCAAGCGGATGATACCGTATGAATCGGCACCACAAGCGTTTCCGGCTCTATCGCTTGCCTGCTGTGTGTTTTCAGGGAAATGCTCCTTCACCGCAGAAAGCGCGCATGCAACGAAAGCCGGCCTGGAGCCATTTCGTTTGATAGGTGCAGCTCGTTGCGCATCTCGTGCGAACTCCAGCAGATTTGGTGAAGACTGAAAGCCATCTGAACCGCTCTTGTTGCGTCTCAGCACTCTATGATACACTCTTTGTAAAGGCAGCGACGGGAAGCCTGGCAGACCGCGTCCCTGTGCTTTTCTGTGTGCTAAAGGAGTCTTCATGCAACATGCGTTCCTTCTACCCATGGCAAGCCTCCTCGCGACGGGAGATGAGACACAGCAAAATGTCCAGGTCCTGGTGCTCCTGCTCGTGATCACCCTTGCGGTTGCCCTCATTTCGCGGCCCTTGCGCCTGCCCTACACGCTCGTACTGGTGGTGGTTGGCCTCATCATTGGCGTCTCTCCCCTCCTGCCACATCTCCGTTTGAACCCAAATGTGGTCCTGTTCCTCTTTCTTCCGGCCCTGCTCTTTGAAGGGGCTTGGAATGTCGATGTGAAGCAACTCACCGCGAATTGGCTCGTGGTTCTGTTGCTGGCGGTGCCAGGCTTGATCCTCTCGGTGCTGGTCGTCGCTGCCCTTCTGCATTGGACCTTGGGGCTTCCTTGGGCGCTGGTGCTGCTACTGGGAGCCATGATCTCGCCCACCGATCCCATTGCGGTGCTGGCCCTCTTGCGTCAGATGGGTCTCTCAGATCGCCTCCGAACCATTGTTGAGGGAGAGAGCCTCTTCAACGATGGAGTAGGAGCGGCTCTCTTTGAACTGGTCCTTGGAGTGCTGCTTGTCTCACTTGGAGGGACAGAGACAACGTCTGCGCCTTCATGGTGGCTGAGTGCTGTAGAGGTGCTCTGGTTGTTGCTCGGAGGGCTGGTCCTTGGCGTCGGCATCGGCGTCGGCGTTTCTCGCCTACTGCGTCTGGTAGATGACCATCTCATCGAAATGACTGTCACGGTGAGTGTCGCCTATGGGGTCTACCTGTTGGGCGTCGTCCTGCACACCTCAGGATTACTGGCGGTCGTGGGAGCGGGACTGGTCATGGGCAGCTATGGACGACGAACGGGACTCTCGGATCGTGCCCTGCAAGCGTCCCATGATGTTTGGGAGTTTCTCGGCTATGTTGCCAACTCTTTCCTCTTTCTCTTCCTGGGCATTCAGATTGGAGAGAATTCTCTCTTGCAAGCACTCGCTGGTATTGGTCTGGCACTCGTGGGAGTAGTCGTTGGTCGTGCTGCAATGATCTACACCCTGGTGCCACTGCATGATGCCTTTGCACGAAGGATGGCTCGACGCACGAACACGAAGTCCCCATCACTCTTCTCGCGTCCAGAGCCTCTCCCTCGTCGGTGGCGTCCCATTCTCCTGCTTTCAGGATTACGGGGTGCTCTCTCGGTGGCATTGGTATTGAGCTTACCAGCATCGCTTCCAGAGCGCGGATTGTTAGAGGGCATCGTGTATGGAGTGGTGCTGGTGACGCTGCTCGGACAAGGGATCGGATTGCGCATCCTGCTGCCACGATGGAGCAAGGGAGAACAGGAAGCCTGAAGAGAACGAGTTTTCCAAATCATAAATCCGCCCTACAGGCGGGTTTTACCCGTTTTCGGGGCTATACTCTATAAAATACTTCTATAGTAATGTACGATAATCAGCCAGGGTCTGTGAATTATTGCTGGGCAGACCTCCTTGGAAGCAGGAAAGAGAAAGCCTCGCAAGGATGAGAAGCGCGCATGTCGTCGGGAAGCGGCAATCTGAAAGGAGCCTCTGCGATGAATGAGGGTGATGGCCAGATTGCGCCTCCTGCTGAGACGGTTTCCGACTGTTTCGGCGTAAGTATGCTGGATACCCCCAAATTCTACTCTCTGAAAACCATGTTTTTTCTAAGGCAAGGTTCAATTTTGACGAATGGTGCTTGACAGGTTGAACCGTCAAACCATGTCACCCTGAGCGCAGTAGCCGAAGCCCTGAGCGCAGCGAAGGGGAAGGGTCTGTCGCGCTCGGCACA
>JBPCJY010000033.1:0-15353 GCA_051004815.1 Ktedonobacteraceae bacterium | reverse complement strand
CTTCCCCTCCTCGCTCCCTCCCTCCCCTTCCCACAGGAACAGCTCTCTTGGGTCCGCTTTGTTCTCCGGGTTCCCCCCTCTCTCCCCCCCCCTGGTGGGGGGCTTGCTCATACGTCGTAACTTGCGGTCGCCCTGATGGGAAAACTATTGGGCGACCCCCGGTGGGAGCTTGAGCCGTTTTTCCACATCCTCCATCGTCATTCCCGTAATCTCCACCGTTTTTTGCCGACTGGTCGCGCCTCGCACTATAGTGATGGAGCGTTTGGAAAGCGCAAGCCGCTCTGCCAGTAGCGCGACCAGGGCCTCGTTGGCGAGGCCGTCTACCGGCGGAGCAGTCAGGCGAATCTTGAGACTGCCCTCTTCCCACTCGATGCTGTTTTTGCTACTGCGCGGTATCACCTTAACGGAAATGAGCATTCCTACCAGCCAGGTGGGATGCCCTGCAACAGGAGAATTTGCAAGGTGCGCAGCAGGAAAAACGCCATGATAAAGGCAACATCAAAGATGCCCACAGGTGGGATAAGGCGGCGTACAGGAAGAATAAACGGATCGGTGATACGCGCCAGGAAACGAATGATGGCGTACCGCTCATCAAAACGAAACCAGGAGGCAAAGGCGCGTATAATCATCGCCAGGATGATAAAACCGATACCATAATAGACCACCCAACTGACAATGGGAATAGGCAATCCAAACATAGCTGTTGTTACTCCTGAACAGTCCGTACCTCAACAATGGTGAAGCCAAAGACCTTGCGGCGTGCAATATCGGTGACACGCACACCCTGCAAGTCGGGAAGAGTGGTGACATATTTTTGCACATACTCGCCCAATGGACGCGCTGCCATCAATCCCGCAATGGAGGATGCCGCGGCGGAAGCCACGCGTGTCCGTGTATGGCTTGAAGCCATGCCGAGCAACGTTCCCAACGTGACGAGCGAGACGCCAACAGCCAGATTCGTTCCGCAATTGGGATGGATAGCCAACTCCGCCTCGCCTGCCTGCAAGCGACGTAACGCTTCATCGAGAGCCAGACGCAGCTTGCCCAAATCTACATCCCCAAAAATGATAAAGCCACTGGTATTGGAACGCGCACTGACACGCAATTCAGGCACAAGGCCGCTCAGGATCGTGATAGTCGCATGTTCTAGCGCGTGGTTCTGTCGAATACGGCGACCGAACAGGATATCTTCTGGTTTCATGATGTAACCCCTTTATAGACACGCTCACCAAAAATTGCCCGTCCAACGCGGACGATGGTGGCACCTTCTTCAATTGCTATACGATAATCATCGGTCATACCCATGGAAAGATGTTGCCACGAGCAGTCTGGCACTTCGTTCTGGAGGCGTTCGCGCAACTCGCGTAGCGCACGAAACACCGGACGTACCTCTTCCGGCTGCTCCACCAGCGGCGCAATCGTCATCAGCCCCTGCACCTCAAGAGCTGGTAACTCGGCAATTTGACGCGCCAATTCTGGTGTCTCCGCTACTGTCATGCCTTCCTTGCTAGCTTCACCCGACACATTGACCTGTAGCAACACCGGTAGGCGTTTGCCCTCTTCCTCGGCGTGCCGCTGCAACGCCTGTGCCAGGTGCAGACTATCCACACTCTGTACAGAGTCAAACGCGGCAACAACCTTGCTTGCCTTGTTGCTCTGTACATGCCCGATCATGTGCCAGTATACACCCCGCGGACGAAATTCCGCGATTTTTGGCAGGGCATCCTGCACACGATTCTCTCCAAAATGAGTCACCCCTAGATTATACGCTATTTTCACCAATTCGACAGCCACAGTTTTCGAGACCGCGACCAGCGTAATGTCGTTGGCGTCGCGACCACCGCGCTGTGCAGCTTCTGTGATGCTCGCCCGTACATGTGCGATATTGGTGGCTAATCTATCATGCGCGTTTTCTTGCATAGCAGTCTCTCTCACGCCCTCACGCTCCTCCCCATTCTCGCAGTAACGCCGGTAGTTCGGCAAGCTCCGCGATAGTCACCGTTGGCGTGACATGTTCTGGTTTGGGCCATGGCCTATCATTTTTCTTCCAGACAGCTCGCATTCCTACCCCTAGCGCACCAGAAATATCATCGGCCATCCGATCTCCAACCATTACGCACGCTTCCACGGGAACGCCCAGACGTGCGGCCACCTCCTGGAAGACGGATGGATGCGGTTTGGAATGAGGCAGGTCTGAGGTATAAGCAATCTCGTCCAGTAGGCCATTCAGCCCATGCGTGGCGAGGTCGGCGTTGTGCCAATCAGCTGCCCACCAGGTATTAGAGAGCAAGCCGATGGGATAGCCCCGTGCGCGTAATAGCCGCAGCGTCTCGCACGCGTCAGGGAAGACGATGGCCCATCCATCTACCGCATGGGCGTAGCCATCAAGAGCCACCAACAGTTCGTCTTCATCAGGATGGCGTCCCATGCGGCTCATGCCTTCGCGAATGACGCCAGCGGGTGGGCCACTCCATTGCTCTTTCACCACGCGCTCCCAGTGGGCTTGCTCGGCCTGTAACATTGCCTCTACATAGGTAGTGCGCCCCGGCCAATCATGGTCGGGTAGCCGATCTACCAGATACTCGTAAGCCATACTCCAACGGCGGCTCACATCCTCACCCCAATCCGGCCAATCAATCAACGTGCCGCCGAGATCAAAAATGACTGCTTGTGGAGGGGTCATTCTCTATCTGTCTCCCACTCTATAGTATCCAACTCCTATCTTTGGATGCTAGTATAGCACATGTTCATTTTCCCCAACCATCTTACTCGTGCATTGCCAACACAACAGGAAAGCGTCCAGTCTTGCCGTGTTCCATACGGTGCGAGAAAAAGAGATCGGTTCGGCAACCAGTACAGATGCTGGGCATCTCAATATGTTCGGGCAAGAGACCAGCCATGAGCAACTGATTGCGGTTAGTCTCGCGAATATCCAGGCGCAAGCTGACATGATTGGCACGATCGTCATGGTCGGGCAATTGTTCGGTGGAGAACACAGCGGACTCGCGCACCAGAGAGCGATACTGCTCGGCGGTAGGCATCTCGTCAAACTGCTCCACACCCATGTAAAGCTTTTGTACTTGCTCGGAAACTTCGTAGCAGCAGGAACCGATGGAGGGCGCGATACCAGCAAAGATATCGCTTGGTCGGCAACCGAACTGCTCGTTCATCGCCGCGATAGTAGCCAGCGCAATGCCGCGTGCCGTGCCGCGCCAACCACCATGCGCCAGCCCAATCACACGCTGCACCGGATCATAGAGCAAGATGGGCGCGCAATCGGCAAAAGAGAGCGCGAGCGTGACCCCCATCTGTTTGGTGATGACAGCATCAGCTTTGCGGCGTGGCTTCCGCGTCCAGATCATTTCCTGCCCATCCACCGCATACGAACGGTGCGGCCAATCGGTGCGCCAATCGTCCCAGACCTCAGTGTTCGTATCAAGTACCGCGATATCGGCCCCGTGTACTTGCCAGAGCGTCGCACAAGGGTACGCCTGGATACCCAGCGACTCCAGCACGAGGAAGCGATTGCGCAAAACGGCTTCACAACTATCTCCCGTGCTCAACGAAGCGTTGAGGCCCGTATAAGGGGCAGTACTGTAACCCCCATAGCGCGTAAATACGCCATGGGTTATTTCTGGAAATTGAAGATAATGGCTGAATTGCAGATAACACGCGTTATCCCGTTGCTGTTCGATCAAATTGACTCCTTATTGTAGCACACAGAGAATGAATCACCCACCAGTCACATTGCAGCTCTGGACATCTCCCAGACCAAAGACCTGATTAATCACTGGCTGGATATTCTGGCAGTGTGGAATCACCACATCCTGATTGGAGCCAACGGATGGATCATAGACCGACGCGTAGTCTCCATAATCCTGATTACCACTACCCGGCCCCAGCGTAATATGCTGAATACTAGTGCTGGCAACGCCACGTCCAAAGACGGCGAAGCCAAACATCTCCTGTTCGCTCAGATCAGTATAGATGCTGCCGGTCATGTCTGTAAAGAGTTGTTGCAAGTTATTCAACACGCTCGACAGGTTCAGCTTCTCCTTCAAGGCTTGCAGCACCTGCTGTTGTCGCTGCGTGCGCCCGATATCGCCAACCAGATCAGCATGGCGCGTGCGCACATAGGCCAGAGCCTCCTGCCCATTCATGTGCTGCGGCCCCGGCGCGATATAGAGCCGGGTGAACGCGTAAGGATTATGGGCATTTTGACCCGTATCATCAGGATAGAGGTCGTCAACCACAGGATGCGTCACATCAATATCCAGGCCCCCCAGCGTGTCAATGACTTTAGCGAAACCATCTAAGCCCACCCAGGCATAGCGGTCAATCGTAATGCCATAATCTTTTTCCACCGTCAGACGCGCCAGGCGCACACCATCATCAAAGCTATTGTGCTGTGTAACACCCAGAAAAAAAGCCTGGTCAATCTTATGCATACCACCGATCTGCGGCACACTGACCCACGAGTCACGCGGAATAGAGAGCATCGACACCGTATTGTGGATCGTATCCACATGCACAACCATCATCACCTGCGTCAGTAACGCGGGAAAGCTGTACTTCGCATCGTTATCGCTGCCGAGTAAGAGAATATTCCATACCCGTCCCGCCACGTTGCTGTCGGAAGGAATGGTGTTGTTATTTGGCTCGTCAGCACCCCGACTCACCGGGTGAATAAATTTTCCCAATGGTGCTTGCACATTCGTATAGTAAAAGTAATAGCCAACAGCAAACGTGCCACCCCCTAACAGCAAAAGTACCAATAAGACTATGAGAGAGATGCGCACCTTGAGCGGCAAACGTTTTCGCGTCTTTCTGGGTGGTCTCGGCGGGGGAATAGAGGGAGGCATGCGCGGTAACTCTACAGTTTTTTCATCCGCGATGTTCCCCCGCCCAGATACCTCTTGTTGATAATTGTGCGCCGCCATTGAACCATATTGGTCAGGTCGCGCCAACTTTATAAAATTTTCATCGTCCATACATATTCCTATTGTAAATAAAGACGCTATACACTATTTTAACCCATCCATACTAATCAGTTGAGAACTGTGTTCCCCGGAAGAAGACTCGGCTGTTCCTACAAGCTAAGTATACCAGAAAATCAGGTGATACAATACCTGTAAATACTGTCAAGGTGCAGTTCATTTTTTGGCAACGAGGGGATGTTGTCCCTATTCACACCTTCCCCCCTTTTGCCAAAAAATGAAACTCACCCGTATTGTCATTTTCCGGGAGGATTTTTTATGGATATAGCACGTATTCAGCAAGCATTAGCAGCTGAAAACATTGATGGTTGGCTCTTTTATGACTTTCGTAAATCAAATCCTGTCGCTTACCAGGTTTTGGCATTGCCGTACAACGATATGTACACGCGCCGCTGGCTATATTTTGTGCCTAAAGAGGGCGCACCAACCGCGTTAATCAGTGCCGTGGAGTCGCATGTGTTGCGTTCGCTGCCCGGTGTACGACGCGTCTATCGTACCTGGCAAGAGATGCACGAGTCCCTTCAGACGCTGCTGCGACCAGGAATGCGGGTCGCGATGGAATATTCGCCATTGAACGCTATTCCTTATATGTCGCGAGTGGATGCCGGCACGGTGGAGCTTGTGCGCTCATTTGGTGCGGAGGTAGTCACTTCCGCCAATATGGCCCAACGCTTTGTATCGCAGTTGAGTGATGCCCAGATGGAATCACAGCGCGAAGCGGGACGACGTATCATCGCGGCCAAAGATCGTCTTTTCAAGGAACTTGGTGATAACCTGCGTGTAGGAACACCGTTAGATGAATACGAGGTACAACAACGCTTTGTCGCGCTCATGCTAGAAGCAGGGGTAGTGTTAGATGAGCCACCGATTGTGGCGGCGAACGCCAATAGCGGCAATCCCCACTACGAGCCGACCAACGACAAGCATAGCCCCATTCAGCGCGGCGATCTCATCCTGTTCGACTTCTGGGGACACCTACCCGAACCTGGCTCAGTTGTCGCCGACTATACCTGGACAGCTTTTGCCGGTACGCGTGCCGAGATACCCGCCCGTCAAAAAGAGGTGTTTGCCATCGTGCGCAACGCGAGGGACGCTGGTATCGCCTTTGTGCAACAGAAATTGGCAGCGGGCGAACGGGTCGAGGGTGGACAAGTGGATGATGCCGTGCGCTCGGTCATCGCCAGCGCAGGCTACGCCGACTACTTTGTCCATCGGACGGGACATAGTATCACCACCGCAACGCATGGCAACGGTGCGAACATCGACAACTTTGAGACCCACGATCAGCGTGTACTGCTCCCCAACACCTGTTGCTCAATCGAACCCGGCATCTACCTGCCCGAATTCGGCATCCGCAGCGAAGTAGATTTGCTCATTACCGCACACGGCGCAGAGGTGACAGGCATTCCCGCGCAGCAAGAAATCGTGCCGCTACTGTAATTGACTCCTACAACCCAGATATAGATCAAGCGTATATACAATAACGAGCCAGGGCGACCACACAACTACAGAGGTCGCCCCTACACCACATATATAATTGGGAGGAATAATAATCCATGGGCGATGAATGGTCACAGGAGCCTCAGCCAGAACCACAACAGCCGGGCGCGGGGCAACCGGGTCAAGATGATAAGGACAAACGCTTGGAAGACATCAAGCGCACCGTTGTGCAAGGTGCCAGCGAGGCACAACTACGCCTCAAGCGTGTTATAGATAGAGCCGGCGGCTACTGGCAACAGGCCCAAAGCTCCATTGTTCCTACGCCACATCAGGCGACTAACGAGGAGGAGCAGCGCATCCGCCAGCTTGCTAACGCGTGGAGTATGGAGAACTGGCGTATCTCTCGCGATCTAGGGAACTACATGGACCTGGTTTCGTGGAGCAATGATGAAGTCTGGGAAGTTACGCTCCAGACGCGCTGGGAAACACGCAGCATGGAGATGGTGACGGAGCCATACACCGGTCGCACTATGGGCAAGCCGCAGCCCTTGCTCCCCGTCTGGGACTATGAGCTGCCAGAGGTGACAGGCTTAAAGGCTGCCCCTAGCCACACTCAGTTGGAAGGCTTGGACGAAGTGGTGGCCTGCACAAACTGTAATGGGACGGGTCGCGCCCTGTGTGCTACCTGCGCTGGTCGCGGTTGGTACGTCTGTCCCGACTGTCGCGGTCGCACCAAGAAACGCTGCGCCACCTGTCGCGGACGTGGCTATGTCGCGGACTGGGTACAGACCGAGAAGAAGCCGTTTTTCAAGAAACAGGCCGAAAACTTCGCCACCTCCGTCAACGAGCGCGTCGCCGATGTCTTTGACGGCATTCGCCAGCAGGGTGTGCCAATCCCCAATCCGGTCGATACCGATCCCGCCAACAAAGGCAAGACGGTACCATGCCCCGATTGCGTGAACGGTGAAGTCGATTGTACCTGCGGCAATGGCAAACGTGTCTGCGAAACCTGTCAGGGGGCGAAATCCACCTTCTGCACTAATTGTGGTGGCACAGGCAAAGTCGTGCGGCATCGCGAGATCTCGCGCCGCTTCGAACTGCGCACCGAGACGAAAATTGTGGGTGAAAGCCCCATTCCCGAACGCAAACTGACCACCGCGGGCGGCGAAATTGTCTACAATACCGAGGTCAACGAAACGCTACATCCTGAAGCGGCCCCTGAAAACGTGCCAATGGATGTCTGGCGTGCGACCGTTGCTCTGGCTCAGGCCGAAAGTACAGCTCCGCCCTCCACCGGAGCGGATTCGCCAACCAGCAGCACACGCGCCACATTGCAGGTATTGGAACTGGTACGTATCCCATACACGCAGATCAATTATCGTCTTGGGAACCAGGACTACACGTTCTATGCCTACGATGGCGATGGCCAGGAGAAATTCTATGCCGACCGCTATCCCGCCCGTTGGGATCGCATCGAACGCCTGGTAAAGGCCATCACCAACGACCTGATGACCCCTGCCCAGCAGGAGCCAGTAACTCCCAGCCAGCCCACCCCCGGCTATCGTGTTCCCATCGAAGTCCCGCCCTATACCGTGACGGAAGACGAGGAGAACAACTAAGGGTTTTTCATAAACTATCGTAGACGATAGCCCAACAGCAGCAGCCCACCGTTCGGTGGGCTGCTGCTGTTGGGCTATGCTGCTTCATCCCATTATGTGGAAAAGTTGGCACAGTCTACCACTACCCACAAATGTGACTCTCCTGTGAGCTTTTCTCTCCTGCTTGTGAGCGGCCTGTGATTTTGGAGGATTATACTTTGGACATGAAGTGATGAAATAAGTGGCTACCTATGTACAGTAGAGGCCGGCCAGTCCTGCCTGCACCTTGCGAGGGCAGGTAATAGCAGGCATACCGTGCCTCTACAAAAAGGGAAAAGACGATGTTTACACGCATTTTGGTACCATTGGATGGATCCACCCGTGCGGAGTGTGCTATCCCCGTTGCTGCACGCATTGCTCGCGCTTCTGGTGGGACAGTAGATTTACTGCGGGTGGTCTATCCACCTATTGATTATGGCATGTATTTAACACAGTCAGTGACTCTTGTAGATAAAGAAATGGATGCAGCTATTGACGGTGCCACCGAATACCTTGCAGGTATGGCCAGGGCAGAAGCGTTGGAGGGTATTGACACGAGGATCGAAGCGATAGCAGGGGCGGTTGCGCCAACGGTGCTCTCGTATACCCAGTCAGCGGAGATAGACCTGGTGGTGATGTGTAGTCATGGCTATAGCGGCCTCAAACGTTGGATGTTGGGCAGTGTGGCGGAAAAGGTTGCACACCATGCCACGGTTCCGGTGCTGATCCTCCACGAGAACGGTCCGGCATTGACAGGTGCGCCAGATGACCAGCCCATGCGTGCATTGGTCGCGCTTGATGGTTCGTCCTTCGCGGAGGCGGTGCTCGATCCCACTATCAATTTGATTGCTGCGCTGTCGGCACCCGCGCATGGAGCGGTGCATTTGCTACGGGTCGTGGATGTGCCAATGCTTGATGGTAAAGGGAAGGGCCAGGCGAACATTGGGGTGGATGCGATGAAGAAGGCAAAGGAAGATGCGGCTTTGTACCTCATGGCGGTACTCAGTACATTGAAGACGGTCATTGGCGCGGGTAAACATCTCAAGTTTACTGCTTCCCTTACAACTGATATTGATGTAGCAGGAGCCATCGTCAAAGAGGCGCAACATGTTGAGAATACAGCCGCTGCGGGTACAAATGGATATGCCTTCATCGCCATGTCAACGCATGGCCATGGCGGCATAGACCACTGGATGACCGGTAGCGTCGCCGAGCGCACGCTACATGCCACCCGGCTACCACTCCTGATCGTGCGCACCCAGATCGCGGGGAAACTAGCGAAAGAAGCGGACAAAGACGCGCTAGAAGTGCATGAAAGAATTGAACTACAAACCTGGTCGGCTTTGCTCTAACTATGTGGACGACCACAAGAATCTCCCTACAAGAAGGAGGTCGTACTGGAACATTCCACTATGGCCTCCTTTCGGCTTATGCGCCTGTACCTCATTCACTCAAGCAACATGCATCACCTCGCGCTGCTGTTGGTCTTGCCTCTCTTGCAGCAGTTCGCACAATGTTTCAACTGCCAGCGGATCAAATTGCGTCCCGGCACAGTGCCGCAACTCTTCCAGTGCTTCTGTCGATGAACATGCCTGTTGATACAGCTGCTCCGTAATCATGACGGTGTAAGCGTCAATAACTGCAACCAAGCGGGCTGCGAGCGGTATTTGCTCGGCTTTCAATTGATCTGGGTATCCGTGCCCATCCCACCGTTCATGGTGAGCGCGGATCACTGGCACAAGTGGACGGAGCGATGGAATGTGATTGAGCACCTCCGCCGCGACGATGGAATGCTTCCTCATTTGCGCCTTCTCCTCTTCTGTTAGTGGCCCTGGTTTCTGTAAGATGGCATCGGAGACGGCCACTTTTCCAATATCATGTAGGAGTCCCGCCAGCGCGACGCCCTGAGCTTCTTCCTGGGACATCCCTACAGCGCGTGCGAGTTGACGCGCAAGTTCGCTGACCTGCTGCGAGTGATGCCCAAGCGAACGATCCCGCTCCTCTACGAGCGTGACCAGTGCTTCCACCGTCCCCCGTAAGGCGATCTCTTCTCTTCCTCCTTCAGCCGCCTCCCTGTTGAGTAGGACGGTAACAGCAGAATCACTGACCAGGCGAACCTGGTTGCGCCCCAGGTGCTTGGCTCCATACATGGCCTGGTCGGCGGCGGAAATGAGCGCGTCCTGCTCACACGAGTGCTCCGGGTAACACGCGACACCAATCGAACAGGTAAGATGCAAGCCCCCGTTGATATCGAAGGAATGAAAACTGACCGCCTTCCTGATCCTTTCCGCAATCTCCAATGCTTCTTCGGCGGTCGCTTCAGGCAAAATGACAACAAACTCTTCTCCTCCCCAACGTCCTACGGTATCCATACTGCGCGTGGTAGTTCTGAGTGTGCCAGCAAAGTCACGTAAGACGGCATCGCCCGCCGCGTGCCCGTAGCCATCATTGAACGCTTTGAAATGATCGAGATCCAGGAAGAGTAGCGAGCAGGGACGACTGTAGCGTTGCGCCCGCTCCAACTCCTGCTTGAGCGTGGACAGGAGCGCACGGTGGTTAGGCAGCTCGGTCAAGGGATCGGTGGTTGACAGTGCATGCAAGCGCGTATTATTCTCAGCCAGCTTGACGTTTTTCACCTCGATCTCCTGGTAAAGGCGATTGATGGAGCGGATGATGAAAACTGTGACACCTAGTCCAAAGAGTACACTACTTCCCCCTAAGCCGATATTGAAGAATCGCACCAGGTTAGCTAGCATATTCTCCCTGTCATCCGCTTGTACGATTTCACCATCCACCACGTTGCTGTATATCTGCATGTCTTGCTGGATGGTCGGGAGAAATGGACTATCCACGTAGTTATCGCTGGCGGTCAACTGCTGCCTAGCTTGCTTCTGAGCAAAGGCGATTTGATTATCCTCGTAATAGCCCCCGCTCCCGAAGAAGTATTGCGTGAAATCTGCCAGCGCGGAACGCTGCTGGGACGTATCAGCTAGTGCATTCGACTGCGCAACGGCGACGCGTAATGCCCGCACGTCCTGTTGGTAGGTTTGGAGCAGCTGCGCTTGCTGCTGTGGATTATAAGATAAGATGTACTGTGCTCCTTCGTCGTCAATGGCTTGCGTGAGCCTGACAATGACCTGGGCCGATCGGCGAGCAGGATACAGATGGTCGATGAGGCGAGCTGTATTGCCCAGATGCTGGCTATTGGCGGCAAGATTAGCTCCTCCAGTAACCACTATGCACAGCAGCATCAGGCCAAAACCCAGATACAGCAGGTGCGTGAGCTTTCGTTGCCGAAAAAGAGATAAGAGCATATGAGCCTCCAAAGGCGTGGTCACCTGACACAGCATTTCCGTCCAGGAATCATGAGACAATCCACGCACCGCAAAGATTCTTTCTGTCCCTTTTCTCCATCGGCATAACTCGCCCATGCAATATCCTACTTAAAAACCTAATCATCCGGCAATCTGAAACCAACGTAGTACAATTTGTATTTCCAACGGCCTCAACCACGCCCACCATACAAAAATCTTCCAATAACGTTAATACTCGCTCATTCCCTGTTTCTTAATGCCGTGCTATCCGTTATAATAGGCAAGCCGAGCAGGAATCCAAACGGTGGAAACGTGAGGAAGCAGAAAGATGGCCACACCACAAACAGTACTTGAACTCATTGAACGCTTTGACCGAAACCGCAGCGCATATAAATCAGATCAATATAATGAAGCCCGTCTGCGTATCGAATTTCTCAATCCCTTTTTTGAAGCCCTCGGATGGGATATCAACAATAAGAATGGCTATGCCGAAGCATATAAAGATGTCATCTACGAGGACGCCATTAAAGTAGGCGGCGCAACGAAGGCTCCTGATTATTGTTTCCGCATTGGCGGCACGCGCAAATTCTTTGTTGAAGCGAAAAAACCAGCAGTCAACCTGAAAGATGCAACAGAGCCAGCATTTCAACTTCGCCGCTATGCGTGGTCCGCAAAACTTCCCTTGAGCATCCTCACCGATTTTGAAGAATTTGCCATTTATGATTGCCGGGTGAAGCCTGATCGGGAAGATAGGGCAGCAACCGCCCGTATCGTCTACGTACCCTATACTGACTATGTGACGCGGTGGGATGAAATCGCTGCTATTTTTTCGCGGGAAGCCATTCTCAAAGGTTCCTTTGACACCTATGCGGAGGCGACCAAAGGGAAGCGCGGCACCACTGAGGTCGATGCAGCCTTTCTGCAAGAGATTGAGTCCTGGCGAGAGATGCTTGCCCATCACTTAGCCCTGCGCAACAAAACCCTCTCACAACGAGAACTGAATTTCGCCGTCCAGATGACCATAGACCGCATTATCTTCCTTCGCATTTGTGAAGATCGAGGCATCGAAGAGTATGAACGACTCAAAGCCCTGTTAAAGGGCGCACATGTCTATACACGCCTCTGTACTCTCTTCCAGGAAGCAGATGACCGCTATAACTCTGGCCTCTTTCATTTCCACAAAGAGAAAGGGAACCTCGAAGCACCTGACACACTGACCCTCTCTCTGCTGATCGATGATAAACCGCTGAAAGACATCTTCAAGCGTCTCTACTACCCTGAAAGTCCCTATGAGTTCTCAGCCTTGCCAGCCGATGTGTTAGGCAAAGTGTATGAGCAATTTCTTGGCAAAGTCATTCATCTTTCTCCTGGACATCAGGTAACGGTTGAAGAAAAACCAGCAGTCAGGAAAGCAGGAGGTGTCTATTACACGCCAAATTTCATCGTTGACTATATTGTCCAACACACGCTCAGTAAATTGCTCGCGGGAAAAAAGCCAGGGCTACGCGGCAGTGCCAGCAAAATTAAAATTGTTGATCCCTCCTGTGGTTCAGGCTCATTTCTCATCGTTGCCTATCAGTACCTCCTTGATTGGCACCGAGACCGTTATGTGGAAGAAGGCACGGACAAACATCGCAAAGAACTATATCAAGGCCCAGGCGGTCAATGGCTCCTCACCACCCAGGAAAAGAAACGCATTCTGCTCAACAGTATCTACGGCGTAGACATCGACCCGCAGGCCGTTGAAGTCACAAAACTTTCGCTCTTACTCAAAGTCCTCGAAGGCGAATCAAACCAATCGCTTGTAGCCCAACTCAGCTTGTTCAAAGAACGAGCCTTGCCTGATCTTGACCGCAACATAAAATGCGGGAACTCTCTCATTGACTCACATTTCTATGACGAGCTTCAGCAACAATCTCTTTTTGACGAAGATACTCAGTATCGCATCAACGCCTTTGATTGGGCGCGTGCATTTCCACAGGCGTTTTCAGTTGACGACCCTGGCTTTGACGCGGTCATAGGCAACCCACCCTATATCCGTATTCAAGCTTTGAAAGAATGGGCACCCCTTGAGGTTGAGTATTACAAAAAGGTCTATCGTTCAGCGGGAAAAGGAAACTATGATATCTATGTGGTGTTTGTTGAACATGGCCTCTCACTATTGAACAAAGATGGACAACTTGGCTATATTTTACCGCATAAATTCTTCAATGCTCAGTACGGTGAACCGCTCCGCGCCCTCTTAGCGGAAAATCAATCGCTCTCTGAAATCATCCATTTTGGTGACAAACAGATATTTGACCAGGCGACAACCTATACCTGCCTCCTATTTCTGGACAAAGCCGGAAGCGAACAATGTCGCATCGTGAAAGTAGATGATCTTTTAGCCTGGCGCAATACTAAGGAGGCACCAGAGGGATTAGTTCCAACAGAGAATGTTACTCATGATGAATGGAATTTTGTGATAGGTGGGAGTACTGCTCTGTTTGAACGACTTTCAAAGATGCCAGTGAAGTTGGAGGACGTGACGAGCCGTATTTTTCAAGGATTAAAGACCAGCGCAGACAAGATTTATATTGTTGAAGAACGTATGCGGGAAGAAAATCGTGTCAAGGTCTATAGTAGAGAAAAAGACGCTGAGTATTGGCTAGAGCCTGATCTGCTCCATCCTCTTATCAAAGGTGGTGATAGCAGACGGTATGCTCTTACACGCACGAAGAGGCTTATTCTCTTTCCATATGCGCAACAAGGAAATGGAACAACTGCATTACTTGCAGAAGCAAAGCTCCAAAAAGATTATCCGCTCACCTGGACGTATCTGAAAGACAATAAGTTATACCTTGAAGATCGTGAGAATGGAAAGATGCGAGGTTCTCATTGGTATGGGTATGTATATCCCAAAGCCCTCGACGTTATGCCACTTTCCAAAATCTTTACCCCCGATATTGCGGCGCATGCTTCATTCTCTTTAGATGAAATAGGTGACGTGTTTTTCACTGGTGGAGTAGCCGGAGGATATGGTATCCTCGTTTTACCGGAATACACACGCGAGTTCATTTTAGGGCTACTCAATAGTAAGTTACTTGAGTGGTTCATACGCCAAACCGCAACGCAAATGCGAGGTGGATACTACAGCTATGAATCACGTTTCATCCGTCACCTTCCAATCCGTACCATCAACTTTTCTGACCCTACTGACAAGGCTCACCATGACCGAATGGTGGAACTCGTTGAACAGATGCTATCTCTGCATCGCCGACTGGCAGAAGCAAGGATACCTCGCGACAAGACCACCCTACAACAACAAATTGACGCAACATACCGCCAGATTGATAAAATGGTCTATGAACTGTACGGCTTAACTGAGGAGGAGATTAAAATGGTGGAAGGAAAAATTCAAGAGTGACAGCTTAGACATTTATTGTCTCTTCTTTCATCGTAGTGAGATACATTAACATGGTTTATTGTAAGACCTTTACATGCTGTAGATAAACGTTATATTAGAGCAGAGAAGCAAATGAAAAGTGATTCCAAAATAAATCCTACCCAAAATGTTGTTACCGGCAATAGCGGAGAAAATACCGTACATAGTCTATTAGATGAAGTTGCAATAGTAACTAGGCCAACAGAAGATTGGGGAGAAGATCGTTATGGCGAACTTAGAGAAAAACGGAATGTGCGCTTTCGGCTACAGTCAAAAGCTTCAGAAGTCCCTCAATACGTAAATGATGAGTTTATCCTGTCTTTACCTATTAAATGCCGTTTAATCGAAGAATGGCTAGAATTCCCAGAACCAGTGTATGTATTCATGACCAACACCCGTTCAAGGGAAACATACTTTATCAATTCGAGCGTAAGACCCCTGGCTTCAGCCATGGGGATACAAGCGAGTCCTTTCGGGGCGTGATGGGTATGGCTTGACATGTATGCATGAAGGTGCTACAATGTATGCATGAGCAACGAAG
>JBPCJY010000032.1:0-27495 GCA_051004815.1 Ktedonobacteraceae bacterium | reverse complement strand
CGCCCCTACTATACACGATGGGCCTTTCTCTATGCAAAGCGGCTCGCAGAGCCGCCTCGTGTATAGTAGGGGCGAACCTTGCGGTCGCACTGGTGGGGAATTGAATCGCTGAATCGCTTACCAATCCTTAACTTAATGGGTATACCTGTGCTATAATGTGACCCTAGGATGGGACATTATATGGGAATTTTCCTCGGGCTGTTAGCGGCGATCTTCTGGGGAGCGGCAGATTTTTTTGCGCGTTACGCGACCCAACGCATCGGCACGTATCGCACACTCTTCTACATGCAACTCTTCGGCCTGGTCGGTCTAAGTATCTACCTGCTGGCAACGGGGACATTCAGCCGCTTTGCGCCTACTGATAGCCGCTACTGGCAACCGTGGCTATGGGCATTATCGACGGCAGTGCTGAGCGTTTTCAGTACACTGGCACTGTACCGCGCCTTTGAAGTTGGGGTACTGACTATTGTCTCGCCAATTGCTGCCAGTTCCTCCGCCCTGACTTTGGTGCTATCATTTCTCAATGGAGAGATTATTAGCCTGGTACAAGGATTAGGCATTGGAGCAGCACTGATTGGCGTCGTATTAGCCGCCACCTCTTTTACCCCCTCCCCTTTTGCGCCCACCGCGACCGCATTAAACGCTGAACTGGTGCTACGCCAGAAACGTAAGCAGAGCAGTGGGATTGGTTGGGCTTTACTGGCTTCCGTGGGCTTTGGCGTCATCTTCTGGATGCTCGGCTTTCATGTCACTCCATTCCTGGGCGGTATCACTCCAGTCTGGTTAATACGCTTAATGGCTGTCTGCCTATTGGCACTGCTCGCGTCACCGATGAGGCAAACGATTATCCCGCCACGCGGCCCTGTCTGGTGGTACATCACGGGCGTGGGCATACTCGACACAGCAGCATTTGTCATAGCCGCCATTGCACTAGGAAACGGTCAGGAAGTGGCGATAGTCAGCGTGCTCGTCTCCCTGTTCAGCGCGGTAACGATTGTGCTGGCCTGGATATTCCTGCACGAGAAACTGCACTGGAGCCAGTGGCTCGGCATCTGCATTATTTTTGTAGGTATTGTTCTGGTAAACATATAATAGGACATCTGGTAAGCAAAAGAGCGGTTACATTGACAGCAAGAGCGGCATAATGGTATATTTTAAAGTGAGTGGCGGTGTGTTTTTGTGTGTCAAGATGTGACAAAACAACCTGCTTTTCAAAAGCGCGGCCCTGTGGTATAATTTGAACAGATGTTTCTATTGTTGAAGGAGAATGCTGATGGCGAGTGGTAACTATACCACCAGGAAGAATATAACAACAGAGCCTGCTCAATTACTCATTCCCCCCCGCGCTACCCGTCAACTGCCAGCGATACCAGTAACCACGAATGCACCAGTACCATATACAGCAAAACCATTGGCTGTGAAACGCCCGAAACAAGTGATCGATGAGTTCGCGCCGCATCCTTTAGCGCAACACGCATTCTGGTTACGTCCATTCTTGATTTGTATGGTGGTCATAGTGGCAGGTGCGATAACGTTGACCTATGCTGGTATGTCCCAGCGACCCGGTCCTGCGCAGGTTATCATCGCCACTAATGCCCAGGTCTTCCCCATTCAGGTAGGCGGTACGCTTGGTGCTGTCAACGCCTGGGCGAAGAGCAATGGCCCAACCACTCCTGTTGTCCCCATTCCTAAACATCTCGGTCCCTATTCCGTCGTGGGGCCAAACTCGCTCTCGGTCGCTTTTATGAACAGCGTACTGGCCTACTATCATTCACCCGCGGCAGGCAAGGCGCAAGCACTGTGGGATGACGGTAAAAAATATGGGCTGGACTCAGCCTATGCCCTGGCCTTCTTTATGCACGAAAGCTCCTTTGGCACGACCGGCGTGGCAAGGGTGACGCTTTCGCTGAGCAATATGCGCTGCGTCCCTGAGTATCGTTGTCTGAACGAAAATGGTGGCTATGCCATCTTCAATACCTGGGAACAGAGCTTCGAGGCCTGGTTCAAACTTATTCGCGACCTCTACGTCGGCTACTGGGGCCGCATCACGGTTGACCAGATCATTCCCAAGTATGCACCTAACAGCGATGGGAATAACGAGGCAGGGTATATCGCTAATCTGAAACATACTATTGATACGTGGCGTGCCGGTGTAATTCAGGCGTGATAGGAAGATTATTACACGGTGACCAATCCTTGTTCCAATGCTTTGCTCAACGCCTCGGTGCGACCGGAGACATTGAGCTTCTGGTAAATATTGGCGAGATGGAAGTTGACCGTGCGTTCACTGACATACAGGCGAGCGGCTATTTCCTTGTTGCGCAAGCCTCGTGCCAGTAGTTGTAAGACATCCTGTTCGCGTGCGGTGAGCGTTTCGTAGGGGAAGGTGCCGCGTCCCTGCCTACCAAAGCGGGTCAGGAGTCGGCTGGCGAGTTGAGGTTGCACCAGCATCTCGCCGCGTGCCACCGCTCGTACTGCCTCGGCCAGTTCATCGGGCGCAATATCTTTAAGCACATAGCCATCCGCCCCCGCTTGCAATGCCTCGTACAGGAATTCTTCACGATATTGTGCCGCAAGCAGTAGCACGCGTGCATTGAGATTGAGCTGCTTGATCTGTTTTAGAGCTTCCATGCTTTGTCCATTGGGCAGCAACGCATCCATGAGCACAACCTGTGGCCCCAATTCCAGCGTTTCGCTGACCGCCTGCACACCATCCGCCGCCTCGCCGACGACCTGTAAATCGGCATAGCTTTCCAGCAAACGTCGCAAACCAGCACGCGATACGGCAAGATTATCCACCACCAGGATGCGTATTTTTTCAGCAGTGGTTGGCAGCAATTGCGTTCCTGTAGCAGGAGGCATGGCAGTTTGTATGTTCGCGGCAGGGATTGTGTAGGGTAGATGTACCTGGACGCGTGTAATCGGTGTGGTAGTGGAGGTAGCGGGAATAGTAGACGCAATCAATTGCACCCCGACATCCAGGCTACCGCCCAGGTGTTCGATGCGATGCCGTAAAGTACTGAACGGGTCGCGTTCATACACGCTCTGGCTCTCTGCTTGAAAATAGGGCAGCGGCATAGCCACGTCTGCTTCTTGCAGGGAAGCTGCTTCATCATTCATCGAATGGGGAAGTAGAGCCTCTTCGGTGGATGGTGGTAATGTGGGCAACGTGCCATCGTCTTCAATACTCATCACTACCTCGTCACGGCCAAAGTTGAAAGTGAAGCGCAATTTCCGTGCATGGGTATGTTGCTGCACTTGATAGAAAGCTTCCTGTGCGATGCGATAGAGCAACCGCTCGCTATAGGCGGGCAAAGCACGCTCCTCACCAGAAAACGAAACGCGGCTGGATAGTCCCAGTGCTTCCGCTGTCTCCTCGACGGCACGCGTGAGAGCTTCAACCAATGTCACGCCCACCAGTTCCGGCAAGGGCGGATCATCGCTGGCAGCGCGAAGCTCGCGAATAGCCTCTCGCGTGATCTGCTCCATCGCGCTTAGCCCCATGCGCACGGCCTCCACGTCCAGGGGATGGTCGTCCCGCACGACTATTTGCGTGGCATTGATTTGGAGCATAATCGCGCTAAGCATCTGTAAAATATGCTCGTGGGCATCGGGTTGCACTGTATCGTTAGCTTGCATGGGCTACTCTCTTATAGTGTTTACATCACATCAATTGATTGTATCATGTTTTGGACAATAACCGTGAAATAGCAATGAGTGCGCCTCACTTTTTTGCACGAATGGTATGGGGTGCGTAGGGACAAGGGGCGGATGCGCGGCAGATGGGGGCCTGGTGCTTGTCCTTGGTGGAAGAACAGAACCCCCACCAGGACAGGCACCAGGCCCCCACTTCCTCATCCCCACGTCCCCCTGTCTTTCACTGGGAGGTTTTTTGGGGAAAGGCATCGGCGAGGGGGAATGTCATGCTGAGTGCCGCGAAGAATCTCTCGTCGGGCCGCACGGAGATTCTTCGCGGCGCTCAGAATGACAGGCGAAACCGGCGTGCTTCAAAAAACCTCCCGGTGAAAGCGTCCCCCTGTCCCTACGCAGACCGCTACACCGTTTCCAAGGCTAGTTTGCCGTCGTGAACGTCAATCTCGACGGTGTCGCCGTCGCGAATGGTGCCGTCCAGGATGGCACGAGCCACGCGGTTCTCAACCTCTTTTTGGATGACGCGCTTGAGTGGACGCGCCCCAAACTGAGGATCATAGCCCTCGTTCGCCAGGAGATCTTTGGCGGCGTCACTCAGGTGCAGCGTAATGTGCCGATCTTCCAGGCGCGGGCGCAGATGGTTGATCTGGATATCGACGATACTCTTGATCTGGTCACGCGTGATCTGGTGGAAAACAATGACCTCATCGATGCGGTTGATGAACTCCGGTCGGAAGCCCTCTTCGCGCAAACGCTGCCGTACTGTGCGCTGTATCTCGTCCTCGTCCATGCCATCGTATTCGTGCAGCCAGAGATTGCCCACGTTACTGGTCATGATGATGACGGTATTCTTGAAATCGACCGTGCGCCCTTGTCCATCCGTCAAACGCCCATCATCGAGCAATTGCAGCAGAACGTTGAAGACATCCGGTGCCGCCTTCTCGATCTCGTCGAGCAGGACAACACTATAGGGATGACGCCGTACCGCTTCGGTCAACTGCCCGCCTTCATCATAGCCAATGTAGCCCGGAGGTGCGCCGATCAGGCGCGAAACGGTATGCTTCTCCGTGTACTCCGACATGTCAATACGCACGATAGCCTGTTCGTTATCGAACAGGAACTCAGCCAGTGCACGAGCCAGTTCAGTCTTGCCTACGCCGGTCGGCCCCATGAAGAGAAAACTCGCCAATGGTCGATTGGGGTCTTGCAGTCCGGCGCGTGAACGGCGAATGGCATCCGCGACGGTCTGTAAGGCCAGTTCCTGACCAACCACGCGCTCACGCAGCTTATCCTCCATGGTGAGTAGTTTCTGCACCTCGGCCTCCATCAGTTTGGAGACGGGGATGTGCGTCCACTTGGAAACGATCTCGGCAATATCCTCGGCATCTACCTCTTCCTTAAGCAAACGTGTACTTTGAAAATTGACGAGTTTGGCCTCCATATCCGCGATGCGTCGCTCAAGCTCTGGAATGGTGCCATAGTGGAGTCGTGCCATCATTTCCAGGTTATATTCGCGTTCGGCCTTCTCAAGCTCGACCTGTGCTTGCTCTAACTCTTTCTTCAAGCGGCGAATAGCCTCTACCGGCTCGCGCTCGCTCTCCAGCGAGAGTTTCAAGGTATGCAACTGCTCGCTCAGATTGGCAATCTCTTGCTGAACTCTGTTGCGTCGGTCACGGCTGGCCGCGTCGGTCTCTTTTTTCAATGCCTCTTGCTCAACCTGCAATTGCCGAATACGCCGATCCAGTGCATCGATCTCGCTGGGAGTGCTATCCAGTTCCACACGGCGGCGACTGGCAGCCTCGTCTATCAGGTCAATAGCCTTGTCTGGCAAGAAACGGTCGGTGATATAGCGATTCGAGAGGATGGCCGCGGCCACCAATGCGCTATCCTGAATACGCACGCCGTGATGCACCTCATAGCGTTGTTTCAAGCCGCGCAGGATGCTGATCGTGTCCTCAATCGAGGGTTGATCGACAACGACTGGCTGGAAACGTCGCTCCAGGGCGGCATCTTTCTCGATATGTTTGCGATACTCATCCAACGTTGTCGCGCCAATGCAGTGTAGTTCGCCGCGAGCCAGCATAGGTTTCAGCATGTTGGAGGCGTCCATCGCGCCTTCCGCCGCCCCTGCTCCCACCAGCGTATGCAGTTCGTCAATGAAAAGGATGATACCACCCTCGGCACCCGTGACCTCTTTCAAGACCGCTTTCAAGCGTTCCTCGAACTCGCCACGAAACTTGGCACCGGCGACCAACGCGCCCAGGTCAAGCGTCACCACCTGTTTGTCGGCCAATGTCTTAGGCACATCGCCGCGCACAATACGCTGCGCCAGGCCCTCGACAATGGCGGTCTTCCCCACGCCAGGCTCGCCAATCAAAACCGGATTATTCTTGGTACGACGGCTCAATACCTGGATGACGCGGCGAATCTCCTCGTCACGCCCGATGACCGGGTCAAGCTTGCCTTGCTCCGCCAGTTCGGTGAGGTTCCGTCCATACTTCTCCAGAGCCTGATATTTGCCTTCAGGATTCTGGTCCACCACACGCTGCGAGCCACGAATGGCGGTCAGAGCTTTCAAGACATTATCACGCGTCAAACCACCTGCCTTCAAAGCACGCTGCAACGTATCATCATCAGTAGCAAACATCGCGAGCAACATATGCTCAACGCTCAAATACTCGTCTTTGAAGTTGCTCATCTCGCGCCAGGCATCTTCCAATACCTTGCGCAAGCGTGGGGATATGCCCGGCTCACTGCCTCCATAGACACGCGGCAAACGCTCAATGCTATTCTCCACGATGCTCTTTGCCGCCGCCGTATTGCCTCCCGCCTTCGCAATCACCTGCTGCACCACACCGCTCTCCTGATTCAGTAGGGCATCCAGCAAGTGGACAGCTTCTATCTGCCCCTGATTTTTCGCTTTGGCTATTTCTGCCGCTTCGCTAATAGCCTCACGCGCCTTATCGGTAAATCGCTCTATTTTCATATGGCTGTGCCTCTTTCATGTTGTTTTTTTTTGCTTATAGTATAGCATTTGTGAGCAATCTATTGCAATAAGTATGAGTGTTATGTTATCAAAGTTTGTGATAAGGGAGAGTGTGGCACTCTGTGATATACTACCTTGCAAGATATGACAGCTATCAACCGCGAAACGGAAGTACACGGAGCTTATGACCTCTACAGCACTGCAACAACGCATCATTGAGCGTATCCATAAAGAAGGGCTTATTTCTTTTGCTGAATATATGCGCATGGCTTTGTATGATCCCGACGACGGGTATTATGTGACGGGTAGGGCCAGGATGGGTTGGGAAGGAGGCGATTACTTTACCAGTGCCGATGTCTCCACCTTCTTTGCACACGCTTTGGCGCGGCAATTGACGCTATGGTGGCAAAAATTAGGAGAACCAGCACCTTTTACCGTCCTGGAACAAGGAGCAGGCAAAGGGAACCTGGCACAGGAGATTGTGGCATGGGCCAGGCATACTACAGTAGATTTTTATGCCGCCCTCGATTACCAGATGGAAGATATACGCACAGGTCAGGATGCCAACACACCTTTAGCCGTGCCAAATACCCCCGCTCCTGCTGTCATTCTCTCCAACGAATTGATCGATGCTTTTCCCGTTCATGTGGTCGAGACGCGCAATGCACAGCTCTATGAAGTCTATGTTGACGTAGCCAATGGGCGTCTTTGCGAGGTGTTAGACGAACCTGGTTCGGCTGAGGTCGCCCACTACCTGGACACTTATCACATTCCCTGGGCCAGTTTTGGCGATGGCTGGCGAGCTGAGATCAACCTTGATGCTCTGCACTGGATGCAGCACATCGCTAGCAGAATACGTCACGGCTACATTCTGACGATAGACTATGGCGACAAGGCCAAAACCTTATACACCCACCAGAGGCAACGTGGTACCCTGGCCTGTTATTTTCAACATCAAATGAACGAACGCCCTTTAGTGCGACCAGGGGAGCAGGATATTACCGCCCATGTGAACTTCAGTGCTTTAATTGATGAGGGCAGACGACAAGGATTCCACTTGCATACCTTCACAACGCAACGCCATTGGTTAGAAGGGCTGGGTATTCATGAAGAATTGGAGCAACGCCATCAGAACGAATTCGCGGTGGCAGAGACAGAACGCGCCACTGATCGCGGCCAGATAGCTCTCCTGCAATGGCGCAATGTGCGTCAGCATGTCGCAACCTTGACCGATCCCAACGGCATGGGCAATTTCAAGGTACTCGTACTCAGGCGGTAATAGTTCTGGGATAGGTAGAGTAGAGTAGAGTTAGCAAAAGGAAGAAAGGGAGAGACGCATATGAGCAGGCAGAAAAGAATCGAGCCAGGTCCAGGGCAGGAATCAGTGTGGGATTATCCACGCCCTCCACGGATGGAAGATAGCAATAAGCGTATACAGGTCGTCTATAATGGCATCATTATCGCGGACACCCAACGTGCCAAACGCATTTTAGAGACGAGCCACCCACCGGTCTATTACCTTCCGCCAGAGGATGTCAAAGTCACAGAGTACTTCAAAGCGACGACCCACACCACGTTCTGTGAATGGAAGGGTGCAGCGTCGTACTACACCGTCACCGTTGGCACCAAGTCCATCTCCAATGCCGCGTGGTACTACCGCCATCCAACTCATCCCTATGAGGCCCTTGCCAACTATATCGCCTTCTATCCAGGCAAAATGGATGCATGTTACGTCAATGGAGAAAAGGTGCAAGCGCAGGAGGGAGATTTTTATGGCGGGTGGGTGACAAGTGATGTGGTGGGGCCGTTTAAGGGGGGGGCGGGGACGTTTGGGTGGTAGAAAGTGCTGCGGTACTGTGACAAGTATGTGTAAACTATGTCATGCGTCAGCAAGCATTCATTTCCGATGCTCAAATTTGACGCCAGTCAAACCAATATGCTAGCATGAAGCGGCAATAAAACCAGCCTTGTACGCAACAGGGATGCCGATTCGGTCGGCATCAATTTTTTTAGAGGAGAACATATGCCTGACATGAATGACAGGAGCTGTAGGTACTCGAGAAAGGCAGTGTCGCAACACCGTACTTCTTTAGAGAACGGAGTTTTATGGTATGGCTGGACCAATCATTCGCACAGAACACCTTTCACGTTCTTTTAGCACAGTCAAAGCGGTCGATGATCTCTCACTGGAGGTGCCAGCAGGAATAGTCTTTGGTTTTCTGGGGCCAAATGGTGCTGGCAAAACCACCACCATCCATCTCTTGCTTGGCCTCTTGGAACCAACGCAGGGGCAGGCCAGCGTGCTTGGCTTCGATACGCGCACGCAGGCGAATGAAATTCGTACCCGCATCGGAGCTTTGCTCGAATTCGCGGGACTGTACGAGCGCATGACTGCCGAAGACAACCTGGACCTTTACGGGCGTATCTATCATATGCCTGCTGCCGAACGGCGGGTACGCATCAAAGAACTGCTCACCCACCTCGATCTCTGGGATCGCCGCAAGGATCAGATGGGCAAGTGGAGCAGGGGGATGAAACAAAAACTCGCGGTGGCACGGGCACTCCTTCACCATCCTCCATTGATCTTTCTGGATGAGCCGACAGCAGGGTTTGATCCGGTTGCGGCGGCGACATTACATCACGATTTGGCAAACCTGGTAGCACGCGAAGGGGTGACAGTCTTCCTCACCACGCACAACCTGACAGAAGCCGAAAAGCTCTGTGCCCAGGTGGGAGTGATTCGCCAGGGAAAACTGCTGGCGGTTGGCAACCCTGATGAATTGCGTGTGAGGACAGGCAGTCCACAGGCGGAGATCGTGGGGTATGGCTTCAACGAGCAGATGCTGGCAGTGCTGCGAGAGCGACCGGAGGTAGCGAATGTCGCATTGCACAATAGTCATTTAACCATTGAACTGCGCGGAGAGAGCAAGATTGGCCCTCTCGTCAGCTTGATCGTGAGGTCAGGCGGAGAGATTGAGGAAGTACGAAGGGGAAAGGCCAGCCTGGAAGATGTTTTCCTGACACTGATGGAGGAAGAAAGCACATGAGTGACATCTTAACAATGGTGTGGAAGGAATCGAAGGACGTGTTCTTCCAGGGTGGGTGGAGGTCGCTGCTACGTCCGCTGATCGTGGTTGGTATTATGGGAATCTATCTCCCATTGCAACTTGGGCCGCAGTGGGTGGAGCTCACGCCACTTGGAATGCTTCTTTTGCTTTGGATCCCTTTCTTTGTGATTATCAGTTTCATTGGCGATGTTATCGCCGGAGAGCGCGAGCGTCATACCCTGGAAACCTTGCTGGCCAGCCGCATGCCAGATCGAGCGATCCTGCTAGGGAAGGTAGTCACGACTGTCCTCTATGCCTGGGGCATGAGCGTGCTCAGTTTATTGCTGGGCCTGGTGTTAGTCGGCCTGTTTCGTACCCAGGGGAACTGGATGTTCTATCCTCTCGATCTGTTCGTGGATGCTCTCGTCTTAAGCCTGCTCGTCGGTGTGCTTGGAGCAAGTGCGGGTACGCTGATATCGCTGAAAGTAGCGACGGTGCGACAGGCACAGCAAATTCTGAGCGTCGGCACGATAGTGTTTGTATTCGGGATTCTCTTTGTAGTGCAAGCCGTGCCTGCGAATGTTGTCTCATCGTTAACCTATGCGCAGTTTTTGCTCATTGCCATGGCCGTTATTGCCGTGCTGGATGCGATCTTACTTGGATTATCACTGGTGAGCTTCCAACGTTCGCGCTTAATCTTGAGCTAAGGAAAATCTATCTTCTGGCATTCCACAAGGTCGTGCGGGCGTCTTTACTCGATGTATGTCCGGCCTCAACCATTGTGCGGCGCAGGAAGTAGCCGCCTGTGAGCACCAGCAGGGATATAATCAGGCCGCGTGCGTTGTTCTTTTTGTTCTCGCGTCGTCCACTCAACAGGGAGAACGAGTGGACCAGCCAGGGTAGAAAGAGGCCGCCGCCGAAAACGACGCTCCAGAATACACGCCCATGCTCGGCGGGTGCTGCTCCCACTAATGGGCGTGCGGTGCGCCCGGCTCCGCGTAAGAATGTCAGTAGGCCAGCCATTTCAAGCAGTATGGCGGTCCATTCGAGGCGTTCCAGCTTATGCAATGTGTGGGCAGGCACGCCAGCAATGCGCAGCACGAGCGAGATGAGGGCCGCGGAGGTCGATACGGCTGAGGAGATGAATACCCAGCCGAGTACCTTGCTGCGTGACCATAGTGGCACACTGGTCGCCGTGAGCAATACGCCGGTATAGCCGCCGAGAAATATGCCCAGCACAGTACCCGGCAATGCGATGAGACGTTGCGGCAGTCCGGCCAGCAGCCGTGCGCCCCACCAGCGTCCCAGGATGCCATCATGAGCACTCTGAATTACCGCCGTTAGCCCGCTAAAAAGCGAGAAGCTGAGCAACCCCCAGGTACCCATCGACATAGGTGACTTGACCTTAAACATACGCAGCATGTGCAAAAAACGCTCTGGCCTGCCCAGGTCTTTGATGAGCAGTGGCGGACACGGCAGGAGTGCCAGCAGCGAAAGATAGTAACCGGCACGCGCCACCGCTCTGTCTTCCTTTGAGCCAAAGAGCGCGGCAATGCTGGCAATCACGTAGCAACCACCCGCCAGCCCACCAAAAAAGAAGTACCAGGTGATTTCCCAGTGCCATGTGGGCTGCTTTAGCGCCGGGTAATCGTAATAGCTGGGTTCCTCGGCAAGCTCTCGTTCTATGTCAGGTGTATAGCCCGTTGTGAGTGTTGCCAGTCGCTCAATGACGTTCTCAGGCGACGATATAGTATTCCGTAGCGCAAGTGGTAGTCGATTTTGCTCCATAACGCGCTCCCTTTACTCTTCTCTAAAGAAAATGATGCCGCATAGCCCCAGGATCATAGCTGCTAGAATTGTCCATAGCGAGGCCGGTACCACGTTATTCGAGGGGCGCACCGGATTGGCCGGAAGATTGTAGACTTCTGGCTCGTCCAGCAGCAGAAAGCTGGAATTGAGGCCCCCTTCGAGTATAGCGTCATCCACGCCATACAGCCGCGCCTCTTTGACGCCGCGCTCGTGGAGAAATCCTAGCCGCTCACGGGCGTGTTCCTTCAGCTTTGCCACTTCGCCAAATTGAATCGAAGCGGTCGGACAGGCTTTGGCACAGGCTGGCTCGATGCCATCTTTCATGCGATCATAGCATAGGGTGCATTTGTGCGCTGTGTGGTCTCCCCTGTCGTCACGCGCAATTACCCCGAACGGGCAAGCCACGACACAGTAGCCGCAGCCATTGCAAATATCCTGTTGCACATAGACTGTATCGAACTCCGTGCGGATAATCGCGCCAGTTGGACACGCTTCCAGGCAAGGCGCGGGGGCACAATGTTTACACACATCGCTATGCATCAGCCAGCGATCCGTATTAAAGAATGGTAGTGCCGTGCCGGGCGGGTTGAACGGGATCAATCCCGCGTCTCTGGCCTGCGCGATGTGCGCGTCGATAGTAGAAGGTAGCCCGTTCTCGCGCCGCCCGATGTGTTCGATGAATTGCACATGCCGCCACGTCGTTGCACTTAGTGCTCCTGTATTATCGTAGCTGGAACCCGTCCAGTGCATTTCAGACGCCGGAAGCTGATTCCACTGTTTGCAGGCCACTTCACACGCCTTGCAGCCAATACACAGGCTCGTATCCGTGAAAAAACCCATAGCGGTCTGCTGTGGCAACGGCGGCGTCTTATTGCCCACCAACGCCCCGATCACGGATTGCAAAGACCCTTGTTCAATTGCCATCTCGTTCTCCTTATGACAACAGCATATTCACGGCAGCCTACCGGGCCGGATGTTGCAGGTAAAGGCTTTGGCCTCTTCGATGCTCACGTTCGGTTCCAGCACCATGTGCGCAAGATCATTGGTGATGCTGCCCTTGCTTTTGCCCTGGAAGCCCCAGTGAAACGGTAGGCCGATTTGATGTACGACGCGTCCAGAGACGAATAATGGGCGCATACGGCGCGTCACCATGGCACGCGCCTCGATCTCGCCGCGCGGTGTGTTGATAATCAGCCACTCGCCGTGGCGAATGTGGCGTTCCTCGGCCAGTTCGGGGCTAAGCTCGGCGAACAGTGACGGTTGCAGCGCGTTGAGCCAGGGCAACCAGCGCGTCATCTGCCCGCTGACATGATGCTCAGTCAGGCGATAGGTGGTAATCACAATTGGATAATGCTCATCGCCCACAGCCGCCAGGATGTTATCGGGCCGTTCCCGAAAGTATTTGGCTGCCGGATTGCTCTGCTGGCGATACAGGGCGTTATGCACGGGTGACTCCACCGGTTCATAGTGCGTGGGCAAAGGGCCGTCCTTCAGTCCCATAGGCGCATAGAGCCAGCCTTTGCCGTCCGGCTTCATGATGAACGGATCGGTGCCAGAATGAGCATCCATGCCCACCGCTCCCGGCTTTGGGCGGTAACTGGGTGGCCTGTTCACCATGAAGTCGGGTACATCATAGCCCGTCCATTTCTTTGCGGTTTCATCCCACCACACGTACTTCTTGCGCTCAGACCAGGGCTTGCCCTCCGGGTCTGCCGAGGCGCGGTTATACAGGATACGTCGGTTAGCGGGCCAGGAGTAGCCCCATCCCAGGAAGGTGCGCCCTTCGGGATTGCGCGCAGCTGCCAGGTTTTTACCCGCTTCGGGATACACGCCGCTATAAATCCATGACCCACAGGCTGTACTACCGTCATCCTTGAGTACCGCATAACCCGGCACATGCGGAGCATCACGCAGGGTATAGGTTTTCTTCTCACCCTCCCTGGCATCGGGTGGATGCACATAGTAGCCGTTAATCTCTTTCAATACGAGCAGCGCATCCGGCTCATCGGTGATGCGCGAGCCCTCTTCTGGCTTTTCGCTCGCATAGTCCCAGGTCAGGTTGAGCAATCCCTGATCGTGCCATTGTTTGCTATCCGCGTAGAGTTCTTGCAGGCGTTTGCCCAGGTGGTAGACAAACCAGAGGTCGGAACGCGCATCACCCGGCGGGTCAACTGCCTTATCACGCCACTGAAGCATACGCTGCGTATTGGTGAATGTACCCTCTTTCTCCGTCGTAGCGGCGGCAGGCATGAGGAAGATTTCAGTCTTGATCTTGCTCGAATCGACCGCGCTGGTATCTGGCCCGTAACCGGGCTGCTTATACCAGAAAGCCGCCGATTCAATCTCGTACAGATCGCGCACCACCATCCAATCGAGTTGCTCCAACGCTTTGCGCTGCATCCGCGAGTTGGTGCTGCCAGCCGCCGGGTTCTGTCCGATTAGTAGATAGCCCTTAACCTTGCCATCTAGCATCTGGTAGCTCGTTACTAAGTGCGAATGATCCCCGATTATTTTGGGAATGAGGCGGTAGCTGCAATTGCCCTCTTCTTCGTTGGCGGCATCCCCATACCAGGCATGAAGGAAGCTGCGCATATAAGCGGGCGTGTTTGACCACCAACCCAGCTTTTGACCCGATGAATCGATGTATTCTTGCAGCGTCTGTTGTGAAAGGGCATTGGATTTGGCGTCCCTACTCTCGCCCCATGTTGTTGCGCCAGGGGATTGTTCAGCCTTTGGCACCGGCGTGAGTAAGGCACTGGGCTGTGGCATATAACCGGACAACAGATCATACAGCGTTGGTATATCGGTTGATCCCTGAATTGAGGCATGGCCGCGCAGAGCCATGATGCCGCCGCCGGTCCGTCCAATATTGCCCAGGAGCAGTTGGATGATGGCGGCAGAGCGGATAATCTGCACGCCTTTGGATTGCTGCGTCCAGCCAACGGCGTAACAAATCGCGGAAGTGCGTTCACGTCCTGAGTTCTCGATCAGGGTTTGCGCTACCTGTAACCATTGCTCACGCGGCACTCCGCACACATCTTCCACCATCTCTGGCGTATAGCGCGAGAAATGGCGGCGCATGATTTGGAAAACGCAGCGCGGATTTTGCAGCGTCGGGTCGCTCAGCGGCCTACCGTCCTTATCGCGTTCGTAATCCCAGGTGCTTTGATCGGTATAGGTTTCCGAGTCGGCTTCATAGCCAGAGAACAGGCCATCCAGGTCTTCGGTATCTTTGAAATCTTCGCGCACCAGGGTGGCCGCGTTGGTGTAGTTGACCACGTAATCGTGGAAATAGCCGTTATTCTCCAGGATATGGTGAATGATCGCGCCCAGAAAGACGATATCGCCGCCCGCACGCGTGGGTACGTACAGATTCGCCAGGGCAGATGTGCGCGAATAATGCGGGTCAACATGCATGACTTTGGCTCCCAGTTCCTTCGCCTTCACCACACTGGCGAACGCGATGGGATGCGCCTCTGCCATATTGCTGCCCATGATTAAAATAGCATCGCTATTGACCAGGTCCTGCGGAAAAGTGGTGGCCCCGCCCCGCCCCAACGAAGTACCCAGACCGGGTACAGTGGAGCTGTGTCATATACGGGCCTGATTCTCGATCGAGACGATACCCAGCCCACCGCCGAGGAGCTTCTTCATGAGATAGTTCTCCTCGTTATCCAACGTGGCCCCACCCAGACAGGCTATGCCCAATGTGTGGTTGACCTCGCGCCCATCGGGCAGCCGTTCCACAAAGGTTTCGTCGCGTGTCTTCTTGATGCGCTGTGCGATCTGCTCCATGGCCCACTCCAGTGATTTGACCTCCCAGTGGTCGCTATAGGGAGCGCGGTACAGCACCTGCTGCAAACGGCTGGGGTTGATGGTGTACTGGAAAGTGGCCGAACCCTTGGGGCAAAGCGTGCCATGATTGATAGGGCTGTTGGGGTCGCCCTCAATATCAATCACCTTGCCATCTTTGACATAGACATTTTGGCTGCACCCGACCGCACAGTATGGGCAAACGCTATGCACGACCTTCGCATCGCGGATGCGAGGGGCTTTTTCACGGCTCTCGCTGCTGAATGGCTGCACTTTTGAGCCGAATTCCAGCGCTTGCGAGATAAGCGATTGCGCTGGCAGGGGAAGCATTGGTAGTATTCTACGTTCTTGCATAGGACAGGTCCTTCTTGCTAGACGATGAAAACCAGGCGTTTGCTTTATTATATAATATGTAACACGTTTTGGCATCTTGCTTGGCTTCAAGCCTTTTGCCAGATCGATGCTATATCCACCAGTGCCAACCAAGCGCAATGTTTACCGTGACTGCCCATCATGTACATCAACCAGATGCCTGTGAGCAACTGTCAGACTGCCACCAGCCGACCTCCCATAGAAAAAAAGCCAAAACGAAACGGGAACTCCGAAAGGTAGATTAAGGATAGACCGATAAAGACGATTGCAACAGGAACATCACTCGCCGCGATGAAGACGACGCCAAGTACGGAGAGGACGAAAAAGGCAATCGCCATCCATGCATCGGGCTGAGCACTGGCACCGATGAAGCGGCGGTGTCCCATCGCAAACCAGTGAATGCCATACGCTGTGAACGCAAGAGCCGCCATGTAAAGGGGCGCACCGCCCTTACCAAAGACATTGAACCACGTCAGGCCAATTAGTAACACAATGCCGGTAATAAACTGCATGAAGCCCGGCATCCACACTGCCCACATACCCATCGTCCTGTTCACTTCAGGTGTCTCCTCCGGGAAGCCAAACAATGCCTGGCCGCCCCATACGAAGTAGCCGATTGCGATGGGAAGATAGATGGAAGGCGCAAAAGCAAAGGTTGTCATGATGGAAGCCTCCTAAACCTACACCAGAAAAAGCGTAAAGGGAGAGGTTATATCGTGATACGATACTTATAAAGAGTATACAGCGAAATAAATGTAAATGCAATGCTTTTGAGGCGCGTTTGTCATCTTTTTGCAAGGGGGGGAAAGGGGACGCTTGCACGGGTAGGTTTTTTGCAACACCCAGTTCCAGAACCTGTCATTCTGAGCGCAGCGAAGAATCTGTTGTGGCACGGAGATTCTTCGCTGCGCTCAGAATGACAAGCGCTGCGCTCAGAATGACATTCGCACTTGAGTCCGGCCATGCCGCTACTCGTGATAAAGCCTCAGAATGACATTCGCTGCGCTCAGAATGACATTCGCTGCGCTCAGAATGACATTCGCTGCGCTCAGAATGACAAGGCAAGCGCGTTGCCAAGAAACCTCCCCGTGCAAGCCCAACTCCCGCCCCTACGAGAGGCCCACTTCTCCCACCTTCGGTTGATGCCTCTTGGGGCCGATCAATCGGCAGTGGGCGTGATCAATCGGTCCCTACGCTTGCTTGTTTATACACCTATTTCCTACAAAAACAGGCTATTGCGGTGGCAGTTCAGTGACGTTCGTCTTTCCTGGTGGGAGGCTAAGACGGGCTTTGCGGGCGGCAAGGCGCTGTTGCATGGCGGATTGTGCCAGGACATCGGCAACGGGATCTGGTTGTGGTGTAAATGCACCCATTTCCTGCTGTAGACGGGCATGAGCCACATCCGAACGACCCTGGATACGGGCCGTAATGTCGTCAATAGAGGCCGTTCCACCAAGTGCGCTACTGACGGCATGGAGAGCGTGTGCGGCACGATCTTCGGCAGTTGCCGAGGTATCTAAAGATTGAAGGGTACGTAGTTGGTTCATCATTGCGTTGTGCTTGGCGTCAAGAGCACTCATCGCCTGCTCGTATTGCGCTTGAATGGCTTGCGATTTTTCAAGCTGATTGTTGAGCGGGGTAAGGTTATTCTCCACCTCTTCAAGACGCTGCTCGACGGTGGCCGCCAAATCTTCACGAGGCGGCTGCAACTGGAGTAACGCGTCGGCCTGCGTATTCAGGATAGACTCCTGTTGATGAAGCTGGCTTATCTGTCGGTTTAGTCCGGAGATGGAGCCAGCATTTTGCGCTTGCGCTTCACGTAATTCGGATATTGCCTGTTCAAGATCACGAATATGTTGCTGTACAACGGGAATCGAATGCGTATCAATCGCGGCATCGGCAACCTGATGCAGCCATGCTAAAGACAAAACTCGTGCTTTCTGACGAAGTGTTTCCATGAGTTACTTCTCCTTTTTATGTTCTGTTATCGACCTGCCCAGCTTGATTCTGAGGGATAGCCCGGTTGGGAGATGCCCTGCTGTCCCTGGGCAAGGCTTTGCGCTGTTAGCTGTTGAAAATCAATCTGTGCTTGTGGATTGCTCTCAAGCCTTTGCACCGCAGTTTGAACGGCAAGCAGCAAGTACTGCGGTTCCTGCGCTTCATTATAAACCTCTTGATAGGCACCATGCATCTGTGAATATTGTATCAGTTGGAAGTCCTTACCGTCAGGATTGGTAGCAGGATTCCCCAGCAGATTACCTAAATGCTCCTGTACGCCCCTTGCTTTTCCCTCCGCGGTTTCAAACAAGCCACGCAGTTGCATGGCCGTGCCTTGAGGAATAAGTGCCTGTAGAACTTCGATGCGCGGCGACAATTCTTCTATCTCCTTACCCAATTGGCTAATCGTGTTCACCGCGGCTTGCTTCGCATGGATGGCGTTTTCGCGAGCATCCGCTGCAATTGCGCTTGTTTGGCGGCGTCGAAGCAGCATCATGGTCAGGACTCCTGCTATCACCAGGACAGCGAGAACCGCTAGCGTGACCCAAAGCCAGGTATAGTCAGGGGTAAGTTTCTTTTGCACTTGCTTGAGCAGGTCAATGGCAGCCTGCGCATTGTTGCCATTGCTGGATTCAGCGTGGGTATTCAGCGTCATCTGCTGAAAGTCTGCGGCAGTCATCTTGCTGCTAAAATTACTCCCTAGATGGAGAAATGGTTCATAGCCTTTCGTCAAGACGAGAATTATCGCAGTCGATCCTGCCCAGTTCGGGCATTGAGAGACGATATAGTTGTAGTAAGACTTCAAACTGCTCCCAGCAAGTTTGCTCTGGCTTACAGTAACCACGCGGGTATCCGCATGAAGGGAATCATTGATGGCCTTGGCCTGATTCAGTACATCGCCGATGCGATTTCCAAACAATTGGGCATCATCAGAGACGGTATCGCCGCATGCGCCCGCTGGAATGGCTTGTTGCGCATGTGCGGATTTCGCTGGCAGGCCAAGCAACACAAGGGCCAACATGCCAAATAGTATCATGAAAAAGGGCAATCGCTTGAGAATTGTCATCATCCGTTCTCCTCGCTCCAAGGAATCTGCTGTCATACCTCTATTCTATCAGTTCTGGCAATCTAATCCAATCCAGATATCTACCTACAGACAGAAAAGTGCCATGGTGAGGACCAGGGCTGATTACCTCTCCCCCGGAGAGAGTGGCAAGGGATCGCCTCTACTATACTACGGTGCCCGTTTTGTCCGTGGCGCGTCTATAGTAGGGACGATCCTGGCGGTCGCCCTGGTAGCTTACATCTTTACAAGGCTTTCACGCGTGGACTATAGAGAGCATATTCTGGCATAGAGCAATATTAAGGAGTGCATGCAAATGAGTTCAGCAGAGTTGGTAAAAGTTTTTATGGATGCGTTGGAAGCAAAAGATTTTGATACGGCTAGCAGCTACCTGGCTGACGATTTTCTCTTCAGTGGCTGGACGCCACAACCATTGGATAGAGCACAATTTATGACGGTCATGGGTGGCTTGAAAGAGGGTATTCCGAACCTGGCCTATAACTTTCACACTGTACGAGACGTACAGGATGTCCGGCAGGAGAGTCGTGTGAAAGCGACAGTGCAGATGATGGGTACCCAAACAGAGAGCTTCATCTTACCTCCATTAGGGACACCGCCCATACCTCAAATGGCCGGGACAGTATCTATGCCTGATGAGCAATGGAACTATACGCTGGAAAATGGGAAGATTGTGCGCATCGTGGTCGGCCATGTCGCCGGTGGTGGTATTCAAGGTCTCTTACACCAGCTCGGTGTAGATTTGCTCATTGAACAGTAGGAATGATGGAGTTCACAGAATGGAGGGCGCACAGCATGTGCGCCCTCCATTCTGTGAACTCCATCATTCCTACATGACGTTTACAGGTACGGCACTCTCTTTTTTATCCGCATGATTCGCGTGGGTATTATAATACTGTCGTCCGCGCCAATCCACCCCTTTGTGTGTTAGTACACGCCAGGCTGATTGAGCCAATATCCCTTCAAACATGGCACCGGCGAGGGGATGGGTCAGAGCATAATACCAGGGTACGCGCAATTGTTTATCCATCCAGAGGCGATAGCTTAACAACGGCCCCAACTCCAATTGCGCTGCCACACGCATCTCCCCAGGGGAAATTGCGCCTGGGCGTTGCTTTTTTCCGCGCAAGCATCCTGCCAGGAGCAAGACAAAGGGGAGAATAGAGATTATGGGCAAACCGATGAGCTGCAATAGGACAAAGGCCAGACCGCCACGGCTCCCTAAAAAGGCATTTTTGCGCCAGCCGCGCCATGTCTCTTGCAATGAACTGTACATGCGGACATGAACGAGGTCACGACCATCCACGAATTGCAGACGGAAACCGCATTCCTTCACAATGCGAGCGAGATCGCGATCGTCAAGCAGGGTACCGCGTAGATCGGGACGAGCATAGCCACCAATAAGATCATAGGTGGCACGGCATATAAGGATATATTGCCCGTTGGCAATGGCAATGGAGCTTAACGGATCGTTGACCTTTTTAAGGGGATATTGCATATTGATGCCCAGGTACGCCATCGGCATCATCACCTTATTCCAGAAGCCGGGCAACTCCTGCGTTGTACCCAGAGACAGTAAATCTATCTCTTCAGCGACCGCTTTCTGTACCGCGAAACGTAGGGCGGCGGGTGCATGCCAGGTATCGGCATCGGTAAATAGCAACCACTCGCCATGGGCCTCTTGCACTCCCGTGTGCAGGGCGTGCGGTTTGCCAGCCCAGCCCGCTGGTAGGTCACGCAAGCGCAAAACCCAGAGGCGGTGTCCATGTGGATGCATCTGCGCTATATCGTCAAGGATAGCGGCGGTACCATCCGTCGAGCCATCATCAACGACGATTACCTCATACGTATCGTAATCTTGCTCCAGCAAGGAAGTCACGCACCGACGAATATTGCGCTCCTCGTCGCGGGCAGGCACAATGATCGAGACCAATGGAGATGCCTGTGGTTGTGCTGAGTCAACAGGTGCATCTACGCGGCGAGTCTTTCTCTTCTCACCGTTTGGATTTGTACGGAACCACAGCACTATGTAAAAACCGATGACCGCCACGACATGCGACCAGAGCAGCAGGCGCGACCAGGAATGCCACCAATGTTGCTTTTTCATATCACTCATTATAGCAAGTGGAGACGCTTAAAACAAATATTGCACGTAATCCGCAACTGGTGTACAATCCGTATGGCCCAATTTACTCGAATTGCGCGTAACGGGGAAGAATGATGCGACAAGGACGCTTACTCAGACTGGGACTATTCGTATTCATCAGCCTGACGACACTACTTATAGCTACGTGGTCAACCACTGCATTTCAGCAATCAGTGGTGTTTGCGCATGCCTTCGTCATCGGCTCTGACCCCGTTGATGGTTCGACAGTGACTGACGCGCCCACGGTTGTGCGCATTTTCTTCGATGCCCCTATCAGTCCTGCCAGTTCCGCCACTGTGTATGCTCCCAACGAGCAGATTGTGAATGCTTCCCACAGCACTAGCGCGAGTAACAATGCACGCGAACTGGATACCCCCTTGCTCAATCCTGCGCAATTGTCACAGGGAAGTTACACAGTACGCTGGACGGCTATCGCCAATGATGACGGCCACACCACTCATGGAGTGATTGGCTTTAATATTGGACAATCCAGTAGCGGTCTGTCTGGACAGACTATTTTAGGGCCAAGCACCAGCAATATACTGCCAGCGCTCGATCTGATCGGCAGCTTAGCCGTCGCCTGGGAATGGTTGGTTTTGGTGGCTCTCACCTTCTGGATTGGCACGCTGATTATTGAAGGACTGGTGCTACATGGTGTTGAACGGATAGCAATCTTGCTCACTCAAGCCAGGAAACGCAGCCGCCCACTACAATGGCTCTGCCTGGCGGCATTACTGGTTGGCGAGTGCATCACGCTTATTTTACGCGCTTCGCAGTTATCGCAAGTGGTGAATGGTGGTGGCATTGATCTCAGAACGCTGGGGCAGCTACTTACGCAAACACTCTATGGATACCTCTGGTTTATACGTATTGGCGCGATCCTGTGCGCCATAGGCTTCCTGTGGTGGACAACACGGCGAGAGCAATCGCCGCGGCGAACAGCGTTGCGCGGAAGGCCAAGTAACCGCTTCGGCCAAATGCGTCAACGCGTCACGCAGGAATATACACTGGACAAAGAGACTGAGCTTGACGAGGAAGCTACCCCGCTGCCTGTCTTGCCGCGCTACTTTACCGCTATATGGCTTCTGCTGGCCACACTCATCCTCGTAACATACGCGTTAAGCAGCGATGCCGCGCAATTAGCCGTGCCACATCTCAGTACAATTGTCCTGACGTGGCTCTGCCTGGCGGCACGCTGCCTCTGGCTCGGTGGATTGGCTTATCTGGGTTACATCCTACTTCCCCTGCTACCCAGTATTGAGCCAGACCGGCACGCGGAAGTGCTCATCACCCTCTTGCGACGATTTCATCCAGTAATACTCGGCTCTGTCGGCGTGTTTCTGGTAAGCGGCTTTTATCTCACCGAAGTGAGCATAAGCAATCCGCAGCAGTTCATTACTGATCCCTATGGGCGAACCGTGCTAGTTGAAGCCATCCTGGTTGCTATCATGCTCTTGCTCACTGGCTACACCTTATTTGCCTTGCGACCAAAGCTTGCGCGACAAGCCACGCTCTTGCCAGTAGTTGACGCGGAGCTACCTGCGCGGCGCACCCGCCAAACGGCACTTGATGCGACTGTAGGTTCGCTCAAACGGTCATTAACCCTGCAATCGTGGCTAGCGGCTATCGTACTCCTCTGCACCGCGCTGATGGCCTTCTTTGCGCCACCCATTGTCTTTCCCAACCTTCTCTCTAGCCAGAATACTGGTACGACATCGTCGGCAAACAATACATCAGTGCTAAGTCAAACACAAAAGGTGGGAAACCTTACCGTCACCCTCCAGGTGCTGCCAGGTCGTGTCGATTACGCCAATACAGTCATTGTCACTATGAACGATGCTAGCGGCAATCCTGTTACCAACGCCCAGGTACAGCTTCATACGAATATGGAACTTATGGATATGGGTATGGCAACGGCCACTATTAAAGGGGGCAACCCGACCTATGTCGCAACCTTTGCTAAAGATGCTGCCTTCTCCATGTTTGGTCGCTGGGATATTGCCCTTGCTATCCAGCGACCAGGTCAACCCACGCTCAAAACCACATTCACTGTGACATTGAGTGGCTCTTAATAGCCATTTGAAGCTACTAGCATTTTTCCCCTACCGTTAAGTACATCCTTACAGAGTTAGCTAATTGTCACGTTTTGCAAGAGTCATCCGTGTATTTAATGAGATCACTAATTCCATAAACTTCCATTGACTTATGCTAGATATTTCCGGTAGAGATTACACCCATGAATTTTCACGCCCCAGAGACAACAGAAAACGTCTATGTACCCTTGATTACCATTCTCGGTGCGACATTCAGGCATTCTTTAGCCAAATTACAAGTTGCGGCAATGAATGCACCAGATCAGAGCTGTGGAATCGCACAGCGAGTTGGGTACACTGGTAGTCGCGATAGCGATTTAGCTATGTATCGGCTGAAAGTCAGAAGCAGGAACAGCCGCTCAACGATAACGCTTCCAGGCTTCTATATTATCAAAGATAGCATGTTCGTTGACTATGAACGCTGGTCTACGAGCCAGGAGACGCAGTAGTACGAGTTGAAACAGTAGAAACTAGCAAGGACGTACTTCATGCAGGTACAAGAGAGTTTACAAGCACAGCGGCAAGCATTAACTGATGGTGTACTCGCGCAAGAAGCACTCGTTGGTAATCAGTGGGCATTTGAAATGCTGGTTCACCGCTATAGTACGCCACTCTTCAGCTTTATTTTCCATTATCTGGGGGATTACGATCAGGCGGGTGATATTTTGCAGCAAGTATTTTTGCAACTCTACCTCTCCCTCCCAACACTACACACGAGTGAGCCGCTCAAACCCTGGCTCTACCGTGTGGCACGAAATCGCTGCCTGGATGATATTCGCCAAAAACAACGGAGGCGCACCATTCACTTTTCTGAATTAGAGACAGCAATTGATGAAGATGATGCACTTGTACTCACAAACATACCCGATCCCCGTCCTCTCCCAGAGGAGCAAGCCGAGCATCACGACCTGCAAAGTCACTTACGACAAGCCATTCAAACGCTGCCACCCAGGTTTCGTGCCGTTGTTTATCTGAGATACGCGGCTCAACTCAGCTTTGCTGAGATCGCGCAAGCACTCAATATGCCCACAGCAACAGCCAAAACATATTTCCAGCGTGCTAAACCATTGTTAGCGGTCTATTTACAAAATTACACTGTGCAAAACAAGGTGTAAGGAAGCAAAGGAAGGATTGCGCTCTGTTACTCTTGTAAAGATTCTTTATGCGCCGTTGCTCGTTCACTGTAGTCAGCGGCACTGGTAACAATATGCGTTTGCTCGGCCTGGGTCAGCTCGCGCACAACCTTCGCGGGTACGCCTATTGCCAGTACGCCTGAAGGGATACTTTTGTGTTCCCCAACCAGGGCGCAGGCGCCTATGATGGTGTTTGCGCCAACGTCTGCGTGCGATAGCACGACCGCATTCATGGCGATCAATACATGATCGCCCACCGTCGCACCATGCACAATAGCCCCATGGCCCACGGTACACTCCGCGCCAATGGTAAGAGGAGCATCAGCGTCTACATGCAAAGTACAATTATCCTGGATATTGGTGTGCCGCCCAATCACGATAGATGCGCTGTCCCCACGTACTACGGCGTTATACCAGATACTCGCCCCCTCGTGAATAGTGACATCACCAATCACCATTGCCCCTGGCGCAATGAATACATCGTCCGCGATAGTGGGCATAATGCCTTTAAACGGTAAAACGGGCATATGTTACGTTACTTCTCTTTCATTTGTGGTGCTGCTGGCTCAGCAATGACTCGTTTGATAGCCCAGGCAATCTCATCTAAACGAGGGTAGTAATGCGCAGCGGCGGCATCAAAACTGTTGATAAGCACGCGCTCATAGTTTTGTCCTTCGGCGTGAATATACTCCCTGGAGTTCAAGGCCAGCGCGACATGCGTGATCGCTTTGCTGCCAAAGAAGATCAGGTCGCCTTCTTGCATCTCCGCACGCGGCACGCTGTGCGACAAAAAATCATGTTGCTGATCGGCATCACGCGGGATGATGAAGCCGCCCATACGATAGCATAGCTGTACAAAAGCACTGCAATCTATCCCTTCCCAGCTTGTCCCACCCCATAGATAGGGTCTGCCAAGAAATGCACGAGCATAGTCTGTCACGACCCTGAGCGGTGCTCGCGGATAAACGTTCCCTGTCAGGCACAGTCTACCATCGCTATGTTGCAGCCAGCCCGTCTGTTCCCCTGGTAGAGCCACCTGTATGCGTTGTGGATGGGTCAGATCAAGGGGTGGCAGTGCCGTTGACAGATAGAGCCTGCCCACTATGTCCTCTCCCTCTGCTGTAGCAAAAAGAGGACAGGAGGGAACTGCCACAACGGCTACCAATGGCAGGGGCGTTCCGCAACAGGCACTCACTTTGCAGAAGCCGCGTGTGATGGGTTCTTCTAATTGCTGTGAGGATATCCAGCCCTCGTAGTCAGAGAGGCGCACATGCATCCACTCACCATCCTGCTGATCGGCAGTGGCAGGAGCATTTAGCAAAGCTTGCGTGACTAGCTCTGAGGCGGGATCGGGCGCACTCCGCACATCAGCCACCCCCACAGCCACAACATAGGCGGTAGTCGTGGTAGTTATAGAATGTCCTTGCATAGGCTTTCACTAGTGCTTAACGCAACGCATTACTCATCACAAAGACCAGGTTTGCCGGTCGTTCTGCCATACGGCGCATCAGGTAGGGGTACCACTGTGAACCATAGGGAACATAGACGCGCACGTTATACCCTTGCTTCACCAACTTCGCTTGCAGGTCACGCCGGATACCGTACAGCATTTGGAACTCAAAGACGTCTCTGCCGATGCCATGGTCACGGGCATACTTACAGGTAGCGTCGATAATTGCCTCGTCATGCGTGGCAATGGCGGGATAATTCCCCTTCAAAAGGAGCATCATCATCAGTTGCACATAGTTATGATCAACTTCGCTTTTGCTCTGTATGGCAACGGTTTTGGGTTCTTTGTACGCGCCTTTCACCAGCCGCACGCGCACTCCCTGCGCAATCAGTTGCTCGACATCCTGCTTGCTGCGGTAGAGGCACGATTGGATCACGGTGCCAACGTGCTCAAACTGCTTGTGCATACGTAGCGTAATATCGACCGTCTGCTCAGTGTAAGCCGAGGCCTCCATATCGATACGCACAAAAATAGCGTATTGCTGGGACAAGGCCAGAATTTTTTGTACGTTCTGTTCGCAAAGCTCCTGGGAAATGTCTAGCCCCAGAGCGGTGAGCTTAATCGAAATGTTCGCGTCAACGTCAGTCTGCTTGATCTTCTCAAGAATGTTGATATAATCCTGGGCCGCCGCTTGCGCCTCCCGCGCTTCAGAAACGTTCTCGCCCAGGTGGTCGAGCGAGACATGCATACCATTCTTATTCAACACACGCGTCGTCGCAATCGCCTCGTCTATCGCCTCTCCTGCCACAAAACGGCGCGAGACGCCACGCGTCGCCCGATTGGAGATAACAAAACTGCGTAGATTTTCATTCTGTGCCAGATACAACAGCGTATCTCTGAGTACCATTGTGTAGTCCTCCTTGTTCCGTAACAACGTTGTTCACGCCAGTAGATGGCTACATTGCTATCTATCAGCATCAAGCTTTTTAAATAGGTATTAAGATGTCAATAATGTCATAGGCAAAGTTCTTATATGCGGCTTTTAGGCTTGCTTTCTCTCCTTAGTATACCTCATAAGAGAGAGGGGAAACAATCTGTTCTATGCTGATTTTTAGTGCCTTGCATGGCTTTGGAACGGTTAGTACAAAACAGAGTATGTGAGAGTGCAATTCTTCAAAATCCGCCATAATTCGCAGAATTTGATGGCAGAGATTATAGTGAACGCCTCATTGCTTTGCTTCTATGGCTCGTAAATCATTATGTTTTTAATTTCCTCAACAAGATTTTGTCTTTCTAACTCATAGGCGATAAAGGGAGCGTAGTTTTTCCAAACAGAGAAGTTCACTCCTGTGCAGTACATTTTCAACCAGTTACTACGCTCCTCAACAATGTTTTGCTCTTCGTTTAATCGAAGCCGATTTATAGTAGCCCAAATCTGCCCCTGTACCTCGGGAAGAAGTTCTGGGTTAGGATGTACTAGTAATGAAGGGAAATCGAGAAAAAACCAGTTTTCTCCTATACAAAAGGGATCAAGAACATCCAGCCAATTACTTTTCAGTTTATTAGCAAGATCGCTAGCCAACCGATAATTATTCCATTCGTATGCAAGTTCTGGTTTAACCGACTTAGGTATAAAGTGATCGACGTTTGGAACACTTGAACCAGATGCTATCCAATGTGCGTTATATGCACATACATGATTGTAAGCTTCATACAAATCAGTCCGAATTTCTTTCCAGTAATCATGGTTTTGAAATTGTCTGTTTGTCAGTTTTGAACCGGATACCTTTTTTAGCATAGGTGCCGTAAGCCCCCTGGCGCAGAGACATGGGGATATAAGGCACACTGTTGTTTTTAGGTAACACTTGCAATCTATCTAAAAATGTGCTATACTGTACAGTATGAGAAAGACGTTT
>JBPCJY010000031.1:0-37177 GCA_051004815.1 Ktedonobacteraceae bacterium | reverse complement strand
CTGACTCTCCTGCTGGCGGGTTTGGTCGTACAGGCCACAGATACCCTGGCACTCTTTGGTCAGAACAGCGTTATTCCCTTGATCATTGGCCTCGTTATTATCGTCGTAGGGATCACATTCTTTCTGGTGCGGGGCTGGCTTACCGGGAAAAAGAAGAAAGCCTTAATCCCCACTAATAACGACTAATACATCACCCTGGTTTACCGTCTGGCCCTTGCTGACTTTGATCTCCTTCAGCATGCCTGCCTTGGGAGCGGCCAGGTCATTCTCCATCTTCATGGCCTCCAGCACCACCACCGTCTGGCCGCGTTCGACCTTACTACCAACCTCCAAGGGAACACCAATGACCAGCCCCGGCATCGGGGCGCGTACTTTGGCCTCACCGCTATCATGGGCGGATTTAGCCGCACCAGCTAACGTCTTCTCGCGTTCATCTTCCACCTGCACCTCGAAGCGTTGTCCAGCAAACTGAATCTCATATGTTTGACTGCCATCCTCGTCAGGCTTGACGATACGACGGGCAAATATTTCGTAGGATTGGCCCGCGATGATGAGGCTAAAGCGGCCTCCCGCGCTGCTTTGCCCTTTGGCATCAGCGGACAAAGGTGCAATAGCACGCCAATCGATTTTGTGGGAGATGTCCGCGATGGTGATCTCGCGCTGCGCTGTATGCTCACCTGTCTCAATGCGATATGATTCGTCTTGTATGCTAGCGATATAGGGCATCTTCTAATACCTACCTCTTCTGCTTTGTTTGCATGCATTATATCACTGCATTGTCCCCAGATTCTAACACTCCTCTAACACTCCTCCTACGTGGTTCTAACACAGAGTATGGCACACTTGTATGTAGAGAAGTTGAACGGGTAAATACTCATAAGCACTTGAAGGCAAGGGGATATGCAGACAGAGAGCAATCAATTCCAGGGTGACACTAGCAAAGCTCTGCCGTCCAGTCAGCAACAGCCACTGCGCTGTGCTAATTGCGACATTGATATCCTCTGGCCTCCGACTCTCGTACAGGGGAAAACCTTTTGCTGCACAGGCTGTGCCGCCGGTGGCCCCTGTAACTGCGATTACTCACTCTATCGTTCGACCAGCATCGCGGGAGTGATTTACTATCTCGACTGAGTACGTAACGCGACAAACAAGCGTTACGCCCGTTTAAAAACACCTATAACTCTTTATGTATTGAAAGGAAGTACACATCGTGGCAAAAATTCGTCCTGTTGGCGACCGTGTGGTCGTAAAGGCCGCGGCTAAAGAAGAAGTCACTAAGAGCGGTATCGTTATTCCTGACACGGCCAAAGAGAAGCCCCAGGAAGGCACCATTATTGCTGTTGGCAGTGGCCGTCTCCTCGATAATGGCGACCGCGCAGCAATGGATGTACGCGAAGGTGATCGCGTCCTGTTCGCCAAATATGGTGGAACAGAGTTCAAACTTGATGGCGAAGAGTACCTGGTACTGAAAGAGAACGACATTCTCGCCATTATTGGCTAGTTACTGCTTATATGATTGAAGGGAAGGAATACATTCCATGGCAAAACAACTGGTGTTCGATGATGAAGCCCGTCGTTCCCTGAAAAAGGGTATTGATATTTTGGCAGGAGCCGTCAAGACGACGCTCGGACCAAAGGGTCGTAACGTCGCGCTGGACAAGAAGTTTGGTGCTCCTACCGTGACCCACGACGGCGTCACTGTCGCCAAAGAGATCCAGCTCGAAGACCCATTCGAGAATATGGGTGCGCAACTCCTCAAAGAGGCTGCCACCAAGACCAACGATGTCGCCGGTGATGGCACGACCACCGCGACCGTACTGGCTCAGGCCATCGTGAACGAGGGCTTGAAGAACCTCGCCGCCGGTGCCAACCCCATGCAGCTCAAATTTGGTATTGATCGCGGTACCGAGGCCATCGTTGAGTATATCCGCTCCGTAGCTATTCCGGTCGATGGCAAAAAAGAGATTGCGCAGATCGCTTCTATCTCTGCCGCCGACGATCAGATCGGTAATCTCATTGCCGATGTGATGGACCGCGTCGGTAAAGATGGCGTCATCACCGTGGAAGCCTCGCGTGGTATCAACTTTGAGACCGAATATGTCGAAGGCATGCAAATCGACAAAGGCTACATCTCAGCATACTTTGTCTCCAACGCGGAGAAGATGGAAGCCTCTATCGAGAATCCCTACATCCTCATCACCGATAAGAAGATCAGCGCGGTACAGGATATCCTGCCCATCGTTGAGAAGATGGTGCAGCAGGGTCGCCGCGAAGTCGTTATCATCGCGGAAGATGTCGATGGTGAGGCTCTCGCCACGCTGGTCGTCAACAAACTGCGCGGTATCCTCAACGTCCTGGCCGTCAAGGCTCCTGGCTTTGGTGATCGCCGCAAAGACATGCTGCGTGACATCGCTGCTCTCACCGGCGGTCAGGTCATCAGCGAAGAGATGGGTCGCCGCCTGGATAGCGCAACCCTGGCTGATCTTGGCTCTGCCCGCCTGGTCATTTCGCACAAGGACGATACCACGATTGTAGAAGGTCATGGCGACGCCGAAGAGATTCAAGGCCGCATTCGCCAGATGAAGGCGCAGATCGAAGAGACCACTAGCGACTATGATCGTGAGAAGCTCCAGGAGCGTCTGGCGAAACTGTCCGGTGGTGTGGCCCTTATCCGCGTCGGTGCTGGCTCCGAGGTTGAGCAGAAGTACCGCCAGACTCGTGTTGAGGATGCCCTTTCCGCGACCCGTGCCGGTGTCGAAGAGGGTATGGTTCCCGGAGGTGGCGTTGCCCTGTTAAACGCCGTGCAGGCCCTTGACAACTTGAAGTTGACGGGTGATGCCGCGACCGGTGCCAACATTCTGCGCCGCGCCTTGGAAGAGCCTCTACGCCAGCTTGCCATCAATGGTGGCCGCGACGGTTCCGTCGTCGTCGAAGGTGTGCGCCGTGCCCAGCGCGAGCACAGCAGTGATCGCTATGGCTACAACGTCCTCGATGACAAGTACGAGGATATGGTTGAGTCCGGTATTATCGACCCTGCCAAGGTTACTCGCTCTGCCTTGCAGAACGCAACCAGCATTGCCGCGATGATCCTGACCACCGAGGCCCTCATCACAGACCTCCCTGAGAAAGAGAGGGCTGCCGCCCCCGCGATGCCTGAATACTAGGCATCATCCATAACTCGCGAAAAAGAAGGGTTGCTTACGTTCGTAAGCAGCCCTTCTTTTTCGCGAAAAACTACTACACCGTAAATTTAAACGATCCCAACATCTGCGAATAATACTTCTGTATCGCCTCGTCATAGACTGCGCTGGGTGCGAAGAAGAGAACATTGTAGTAAATACTCTTATACTTCACGGAAATGCTGGAGACATGGACAGTGGCACCCGCGCTGTCTGAATAGGTCGCGTCCAGCTCATCCCACGAAACTCCTCCAATGGTAGTTGGTTGAGATGCCGTGCCGAGCTGCGGATTAGTTAGACTGTTCGCGCTGCCGAAGCCTTGCAGGTTGGCCTGATTCACCTCATCAGTACTGGTAACTTTGGTCGAATTGGCTGCTGAAAGCCGTCCGATACTGATGGCGGTCTGTAGTTGCTGGGGCGGATGGAAGCCAATGGCCGTATTGCCAGAGGTTGTGACGTTAGGAGCATCTTCTAGCCAGTCGGAAGGATATTGCATGGTGATGCCCACTTGAGAGCTGGTCGCCGTCAGGAAACCACTGGGCGTAGGCAATGAACCCGTTTGGGTCGCTGGCGTTGCTGTCGCTGAATTGCCTGTTCCGGGCGTTGCTGTCGCCCGTGCTATAGACTGGGCGGACGTGCGCGGGGCCGCAACGGTAGAGAATTGGCCGTTGGCCCATAACGAACCAAGCGTGATCCCCGCTCCCACCAGGGGAGCGAGCAGCAGAAACGCGGCAATGACGAGTATGCGGCGCACGGAACGTTTTTGTTTCGGCACCTGTACAATCACCGGTGCCTCCTCCTGAAACTTTGCTCTGCCAAAGGAAGGCATTTCTGCTGCGCTGGTAGGCCATGGTGGTGCGCCGGACGGTAAATAAGAGAAGGCCATCGAGCGGACGGTGGCTCCGCATTTCAAGCAGTATGTCGCTGATTCTGGCAACGTAGTGCCGCACTGCGAGCAGGTCATCGTATTATTCCCCTCTATTCCTCTGTCTGTGTTTTGCTTAAACGACAATCAAATCGTACTACGCCACTACGTCGCTCAGTGACAACTTTTATTACTTCTAGTGTAATCAACTCACCCACTGCATAAGGTATATCTACTTCATCCAGCACGCGACACTCAAAATGCCGTGCGGGATCAACTGTATCCGCGATGACACAGCGCACATAGGGGTGATCCTCACCCTGAAAAATGGTTGTCAACCCTGGCTCTTTTTCCAGAAGGATGCCCGTTCGTGTCATCTAATTACATACTCCCTTATTCAATACGGTCTACGATACAAAATAGATAATGGCAATTCCCATGCTTGTAATATATGCTTGTAATAGTAAAGAAGGTGAGCCAAATTGTCAACATTTAGACAGGCCAATTTCATTCTGTACTGTTTGTATGCAGATTCATAGGCACAGCATTCCAAGCAGAGTAAGTTACTACGCAAAATTGCAGCGGCGTATGGCGTTTCTCATCACGTAATAAGATGGCTCATTCACGCTGTCCAAGAACAACGTGAATGAGCACAATACGTTCAGTGGCAATACCCGCTTTACTTCAGTACTTCTGGGTTGAGGATGTTGGGAGGACGTTCTCCTTTATAGTGAGCGACGATGTTATCACTTGCCATTGTTGCCATCAGCGTACGGGTTTGCAGCGATGCGCTGGCAATATGTGGCAACAACACAGCATTTTCCATCTTCAATAGTCCTGGTTCAACTGCTGGCTCATTCTCAAAAACATCCAGGCCCGCGCCAGCGATTGTCCCATCCTGTAATGCTTGCACGAGTGCTTTCTCATCAACAATAGGCCCGCGAGCAGTATTAATCAGAATGGCCGTTGGTTTCATCATCTTCAGTTCGCGCTCTCCAATCAGATGATGTGTGGAAGGCATATACGGCGTGTGAACACTCACAAAATCGGCCTGCTGCAACACCTCGTCCATTGGCAAGTACTGCATGTGATGTTTTGCTTCATCTTCAGCCGACATCCGATACACGTCATAATAGATCACTTTCATCTCAAAGCCGCCCGCTCGTTGCGCCATAATTTTTCCGATACGGCCAGCACCAATGAGACCAAGTGTTGAACCATGGACTTCAGCACCACAAAAGAGTAATGGACCCCAACCGGTATATTTCCCCGCTCGCAGAAATCGCTCCGCTTCTGGAATACGCCGTGCGGTCGCCATCAAGAGAGCAAAAGCCAGGTCTGCCGTGGTGTCGGAAAGCACACCAGGGGTGTTACTGACCGCGATGCCCAGCCGCGTCGCCGCTTCCACGTCAATATTGTTGAAGCCGACCGCCATGTTGGCGACCATCTTCAAGCGCGGATTGCCCGCGGCACACGCTTCCAAGAATTGCGCATCAATGTTGTCGGTGAGTAAACTGTAAATATAGTCATGATCGCGTCCCCTACTCAGCAGTTCCTCGTAGGGCCAGATCACCCCCTCCTCCATATTCGCTTCAACATCGCCTATCGCCTTGAGCAATGGATACGCCGGATCAGGGACTTTCTGCGTCACCAGTATCTTTGGTCGATCTGCCATAGTGGCCTCCTACGCTAAATTTATGTTCCCGCCCTATTGTACCACGCCGACATGGTTGCTTGGGTGGTGTTTGTTGGCGAGGAGAGGGAAGTCTTTCACTCGTAGGTTTTTTGGAATGGAACAGGGAAAGTGGGAACTGTCATTCTGAGCGCAGCGAAGAATCTCTCGTCGGCCAGCACGCAGATTCTTCGCTGCGCTCAGCATGACAGGCGAGGTCAGCGTGTTTCCAAAAAACCTACGAGTGAAAGGAGGGGGAAGTGGGGAGGAGCCGCAATTTTGCGTAAATAACATTTTATCATCTCAGGAATCATCCCACGAATTTAGTGGCAAAGCCGTTTGTTCCTATTGTTTGTTTTCGGTGTTCCTATCAAGATTTCGAATAGAGGTGCTAAAATACTTTACGTTTCATTATCTTGCTCTCCGAAAAACTCAGCCGTTTTTTCTAAAAAGTCGGGCTTGAGGGATTTAGCAATCCCAAGTTTGCGTATTCCCTCCACTTTCTCGATCAGGTTTGAAAACGCGAGGAACCCGCATACCTTTGATAGTGGTTTTTCTCTCAATTCAAACGTAGGACGTAAAATCTCCTGTTGTACCTTGTTGCGACGTTCATCGGGAGCTACTAAATACAAATTGATATCGAGATTTGGTTGGAGCGACAACAGATCACTCATGCGTAATAACCCTGAATAAACAGAAGTGGTACATTCTACTTCAAAGGCTGCTACAATTGAATTCCCTTTGAGCCAAAGAACATCAATCAGCTCAATCGTTCGATTGGTTGCTTCATTGAACTGGGTAGGGAGTTCTGAAACCATTCTGGGGAGCGTTCCTAGTATCTGCTTGTTCCATGTTCTGGATCGATCATTTTTCGCCACCCAAACATCCAGGCCCATGTCAATTCCAAGGCATAACAAGCTAAATTGTATTTCCGTGTGTTGTGTGGCACTTCTTGTTTCATCCTCTGGTTGGATAGACCTTACAACTTCATGTTGCTCGAATTCTTCTGGTTCAGGTACAGTGACCTGTGTAGGGATGGTCGTTTTCCCTTTCACTCGCTCAACTTTGAAAAGATTATACGGTTTTCGTGCTAGCTTTTTTGGGTCAACAGGCCGAACAATTGGTTCTTTTTGTGCTTGGCGAAGAAGGTCAAGTATCAAGTGTCCATCATCCTGGCATTTGAAGAGAGTTGGGCTTCCTCGCACAAACCCTTTGAATTTTCCTCTATCTTGAGGGCCTGTGAAGAAGTCTACTTGTCCCTCTAACTCATCCATTGGAACGCCATGCTCTGGTTCGAGGATTATTAGGGGACGTACCTCAAAACGTACCGGAAAGTCAGCCTCTTTCCAGATCGGACGGCTTGTATCATTCGTTGAGGCAACAACTTCCAATGCGCCTACCCAGCGCATGACTCCTGTGAGGTAACAGAGAAAAATATCGCCCGGTTTCACTTTATCAATGATGCCATGCCTGCGTTTGCTGAAACCGGTAATGCTTGAGCCAGCCTTACGGAACTCATCCCAAGTCGTTCCGGTGAAAAGATCAAGCCAATAGTTCATATCACTCCTTAACTTTACATTAATCTGTATAATTTCTTTCAAATTGAAAGGTGAAATAGAAGCAAGCGCATGGAAGTGATTTGTGCGCTAACATTTGTGTTACCTATCCAATGTCGATTACTATACGCTACTATTAGATAAACTTCAATCCTAAATACTCTTTGGTCACAGTTCAGTCTTTCCGTGCAGTGTATCCAGGAAACCTACATTTTTACGTATCTCTTTGGAAGAAAGATAATGCGATCCTGGCTTCAAGGTCCTGATAGGCTCACTATCTTCCGTCGCTCCTTACTGGAGCAAGTGTATCCATCTGAGCTAATGAAGAAGCTCTGATCTTGTTCCACCTATGCTATACTAAGCAACACTACTATCAAACAGATTGAGAGGCAAGAAGGATGCTATCTCCGTCAGGGAGACCACGAGCCGCCGCTGCCGTTCTTCGCATGCAGGGCAAAGAAATTCTCTTGGTGAAACATCGTTGGCGCGATGGAACGACTTCTTGGATATTACCAGGAGGAGCTCTTCTTCCTGGCGAGAAGCCAGAGGAAGCTGCTCTGCGAGAGTTGTACGAAGAAACGGGGCTGAATGGGAAAATCGCACGCTTTCTTTTCACCATCCCCTATGACCTGGGAACATCAGCAGTCTTTCTCGTTGAGATTGACCCTCATGCGCAGGCGGTCCTGGGATACGACCCAGAAGAGGAGCAGGAAGAACACAAAATGTTAGAAGATGTTGCATGGTTCCCCATTGAGGATCTTCGAGATCACCCGGAAGTACAACGGGTGCTTGCCTGTATCGATTGACCGCGCTTTGATTGCCGCGAAGCAGTTATTCTGTACAAGGATGGTGTTCGCCGCGGATAAATGTTGTGACGGGGCACTCAAAATACGTCTGGAGTCCTGTTCGCAGAGCCGTCTGGACGGCTTCTGTGATCTCTTCCCCAACGTCCCCTGGCACCTCAGCAACCAGGAGAGCAGCGTGCGTTGCACGAGTAAGTAGCCCTGTACGCGCTTGACGCCACATCAAATCTTTTCCCATCAGACAACTAAAGCATGATTATACGAAAATAGGTCTGCGCTTGTAAAGGGAATAGGTTGCGTTGCGCTTCATCTATCGACCCATCGAATTTAAAACGCGACATGCATGAGCGAACAACGTTCATAGGAGCAGCCTTTTCCATATGTTATACTAACCAGGCAGGACATCGAAACATCGTACAACTGTTTGTTTGGAGGTACCTTATGTCTTACGACCCAAACCAAAATCAACAGTATGAACAACAGCACTACGGCCAACAGCAACCCAATGCCCAGCCGCCGTATGAACAACCGGGTTATGGGCAACAACCGCCGCCCTACAACCAACCACCAGGTTATGAACAACAACAATACGGTCAACCACCGGGATATGGCCAACAACCGCCGCCGTATGAACAAGCGGGATATCCTCAGCAGCCACCGCCCTATGGCCAGCAACCGGGTTATGCCCAGCAACCATATGGACAACAGCAAGGGTATGGACAAGCGTACGGGCAAGCGCAGCAGCAACACCAGTATGCCGGAGTCGGAGTGCGCTTTTTGGCCGTTCTCATCGACAGCATCATCATCGCGGTCGTTGGAGGTCTGCTCAGCTTCATCTTCCGCGATGCTCCAGGACTCGGTGGAGGCATAGTAGGCATTTTAGCCATCGTATACTACATCGTCATGGAGGCCACCCAGGGGGCAACGTTAGGCAAAATGGCTTTGGGTCTACGCGTAGTGAAGGTGAATGGCTCTCCTATTAGTTGGACAGAATCTATCGTGCGCAACCTGCTGCGTATTATCGACGGCCTCTTCGTCTACCTTGTGGGAGCCATTTTTGTCTGGACATCCCCCTTAAAGCAACGCCTGGGTGATCGTGCGGCACAAACCGTCGTCATTCGCAAACGCGGCTAAAGCCAGAGCCATTCCTATTGCTGTACGCCCGTAGCCTGTTTGACCGCTACTTCCACGCTTACTGAGGTTGTTAGGATAGGGGTAGGCGCAACAAACTTAAATGGTTTGATAAAACGGCGGCGCAGAAGCATAGCCAACGCGGGCCAGCCATCTTTCCAGGGATTGAGTTTCTTCTCCTTGCGCGGCTTGTAGCTGATCGGCACTTCCAGGATGGCGTAACCTGCCTGGAGAACGCAAGTGGTGATCTCCGGCTCGATCTCGAAGCGGCGTCCCTCCATCGGGAGGGCGCGTGCCAGCATGCCGGGGATCAGCTTGTAGCACGTCTCCATATCGTGAATGTGGGAACCAAATAGTATATTCGTAACGCTAGTGAGAAAACGGTTGCCCCAGCGCGTGGTGAATTTTTGTCCTGCCAGATCGCGATAGCCGTACACCGCGACCGTACTGCTTTGCGCCTCTTCCCACTTGTGAACCAGTGCTGGGATGTCTTGTGGCTCATATTCCATATCGGCATCCTGCACCGTTACCAAATCACCACTGACCAATCCAAAGCCTGTTCGCAAACCCGCCCCTTTGCCCTGATTGACAGCGTGACGAATAAAACGATACGTCGCGAACGCTTCTTTTTGCCGCAAATCCTGCAAAATCTCCCAGGTACGATCAGTCGATGCGTCATCCACCACGACTACCTCAAGATCAAGGGCAACCTGGGAAAGCGACTCAAGGACCTGAGCCACCGTAGCTTCTTCATTATAGACCGGGACAATGACCGAGACACGCATGTACCAATACCTCGCTTCTCTGGGCTTGAAATATTTTGCATGGATCAGGCTGGTATTTCTTCACACTCACCCCCAGGCAACTTCAACACCATCTACATACTTTAATCAACGCATAAAAGAAAAAGATTGACTACGTAAAAGAGTAACTACTTATAAGCAACGTATGGAAACTGGAAAAGCAACAAAAGCTTACTGCCAGACCTGGATGGTGCCATCTGTGAGCGCAACGACGAGAGCCGCATCGGTAAAATGTAGGCTACTGATCTGCCAGGGATGGTACAGCTTCTGTACAATACGTCCTTCATTGGGTGACCACAGGTCAATCACCCCTTCCGTCACTTCACTATCCTCGCGGGCAATAGCCAGCCATTGGGCATCAGGAGAGATAGCCATTCGTGCGCTCCCGCCCATTGTGTTGCTGGCTAGCTCGCTGAATGCACCCGTTGCCGTATCGTAGAGTCGCACTTTCTGCCCACCATAGGCCAGAGCCAGGACATTCGCATTGTTGGTCACCGCGTAAGGCGGCGTGAAATCGGCACAGCGACCCATCACTACCGACGCGCTAATCTGCGGTCGCGGCTGCGTCTTCCCTCCAAAGCGAGTACGAGTAGTGCGCATACCGCGTGTACCCAGATTCCACCGCCGTGCCACCGCCATCTCGTCATTTTCGCCTGGAACGTGCGCACACGATAGCGTGCATAAGGTTTGTCCATCCTCTGCTAACGTGCGTAAGCGAATCGCCCAGAATTGTCGTTTCTCAATATCCTCTTCCGCACAAATGATCGGTATGGTCAACTCATCCTGTGGCCTGCCTATCACATGTTTGACAACATCGGTGGCTCGCACACCCAATGCTCGCGGCCCAAGACCATCTTCGGGCAGCAGTGGCAGAGCCAGGACGACTTCGCTTTGCCCATTATCTGTTTGCGTAAGCACCATATCGAGCGAGTAGTGCGCCGAGACAGCACGCTGCATGAGCCGATGACTCCAGACCAGCGAGCCGTCCTTACTGTTCCATACATGCAGACCCAATCTTCCCCAACCAGCGAGCAATGCCCCGTTCGCGGAGAAACGAAGTTCCCGCAGCGACTCTACTGTCAAAGCGGGATCAGCCGCAAAGTGGGTAGAGCTTGCCTGCACCCTGCCTGCACCCTGTCCGGGGGACAGGTAATCGCAGGTAATAGCGCTGTTCCACAGCAGCCCCATGCCATCGAGTGAGCCAGCCGCGATGAGGGTGCCATTATCGGTGGAGACGCTGCCAAGGGCCGAGATGACGCCCAGCGACGTATGGAGTACCGGCCCAGCTTGTAACGGACCCTTGGTGCTGAAAATACGCAGACCGGAAAACTCGATATCATCGGTCAAGTCAAATTTGTGTACCCTGGGGCGCGGACGGCTCAGGCCACCTTCGCGTAAATCAATGACGCCACCAATGATCGTATCATAATTCAGACGTTTTTCAGGATCACTCAAAACATCATAAGCCCGATTAATGCGTTTCATCTGCACGGCCCCCTCCGGCCCAGCCAGGTCTGGATGGTAACGCCGTGCCAGTTGACGGTACGCCCGCTTGAGGGTGTCACTCTCGGCATCTATCGGTACGCCTAAAATGGCATAATAATTATCAGGTGTATCCATGCTCATACTAAGACAACGTCCTGCCTACTTACAAAGATACAATACGTGTGCGTTCACGCTCATTGCGCTGAGATAGTCGACGCAACCCCCACATATACCATGTCGCGAAAGTGCGATAGGGACGCCAGGCTTCCCCTCGTTCTTGCATCTCTTTGCGCGTTGGTCGCGCTGGCAAACCATATGCCTCGCGCACCCCTTCGACAAAGCCCAGATCGTCAACCGGCAAAACGTCTGGACGCCCAAACGAAAAGATCAAGATCATTTCCGCCGTCCACCGCCCAATCCCTTTGACGGCGATCAGGTTCGTGATCACTTGCTCATCGTCCTGTTGCGATAAATCCTCCAGGCGCAATTGCCCACTGAGAACCCGCTCGGTCAGGTCTCGAATATAGCGTGCTTTGGGCGTGGAAAGCCCCACTGCCCGCAGGACATCATGCTCTAATTGTTCCAGTGCTACCGGAGAGATAAGGCCCTCCGGCGTTGCCGCTCGCAACCGTGCCACAATGGCATCGGCAGCCTTAACGGAGATTTGTTGCGAGACAATGGCATCAACCAGCGTCTCAAAAACGTTAGGATTGGGGGTCAGTGTGCAGGAGCCAACCCGCGCTATAGCATTGGCCATGATCGGATCAGTGCTACCCAGGAAATCAATAGCAGCACTAATCACCTCTGTCCAGGGGGTAATTGTGGTCATCGCTCAAAAAAATCTTTCTCTTGCCTGTCCGGATTCGTCTGCCCAGTATAGCAGATGACCACAGCGACCACAAGGGAAGTTCGCCCCCATAGATGCGCTTGGGATTTTTGCATCAAGCGTAGGGGCCGGTTTACCGTGCCCATCGCCGATTTATCGGCCTGTCCTGGCGGGGGTCTGCACTCTCACCAAGGACGAGCAGCAGACCCCATTACCTATTATTCCCCGTCTCCGGACAGGGTGCAGACCGAATGTTTTGTGATCAAAGTTGTGGCGGCCCCTGCTGAATTCGTTCACGAACCTGTTCAAGCGTGTGGTGGGGATAAAAGCTCTCTATCCACCAGGTCGCCCCTACTTCAGCAAATGAGGCAACCTGAGCCGCGTCCTGGGCTTTGTTAGTACCACTGGTCTGGCCTCCAACGACGACATCGAAATGGGAAGCTTGCGTGCGTTGGACACGCGTACTGTCAATGATCTCGCGGAAGTCATCAGGAGTCAGAGCACGTTCACGCATCAGCGGGAAGACACCATCAAACTTCGCGGCACGACGAATAGGCTTTTTGTTGGGCCAGAAGCCTGCAATCCAGATAGGAATGCGTGGCTGCTGAAGAGGTTTGGGCAGAAATTGCACCTGCGAAAGCTGATAATGCCGCCCCTCGTAGCTGAATTCCTCGCCGCTCCACAGTTGCGTCAAGACGGCAAGCCCTTCATCAAGCATCTCTCCACGGATTTTGGCATCGGCTGTCTCGCCGAAGTCGCTATATTCTCCGCTGCGGTCGCTGCCCAGGCCAATGCCGAGAATCAGACGCCCTGCTGAAAGATGGTCGAGCGTGACGGCCTCGCGTGCGAGCTTCCAGGGACGACGACGTGGCAAGGGCGTGACCATGGGGCCAAGTTTAATGCGCCTGGTACGCAACGCAATCGCGGCCAGTTGAATCCAGGGGTCGGCGATCACCACAGGCCCCGTAACTCCTGCAAGTTTGTAGTTGATGTGATCCCAGACGAAGAACCCATCCCAACCCGCTTCCTCGGCTTCATGTGCCAGTTCGGCAGGTACATGGGGATTGCTGAAAGGACCAAAGTGGGGGATATCGATGGCAAACTGCACGGGTGTTTCCTTTCCCTTGGCGTAATATTTACATTCGATAATACCAGATCGCTTCAATAGTTTCTACTATTTACTCTTCCAGAACAACCAAGAATCCTATGGCTGAATTTTTCATTCTCCCGCATATGTCGTACAATGCAAGAAAAACTATCACAGATGCAGACTTTAGCCCTACCCGTCAAGGGTATCCAATAAGCGTCAAGGTAAGCCACATCCACCCCGCCCAGGGTACCCCTACTATGGACGGAGCGGCTTCGCCGGATGCGTTCGTCCATAGTCCTGGGGCGGGGTAGGCGTGGCTTACCTTGATACGTATCGGTCGCAAGGGTGCGACCCCTACCAACCTGGAGAAGAACATGACCGACCAACAACATACACATACCAACCGTCTCGCGCAGGAGACGAGTCCATATTTATTGCAACATGCACACAATCCTGTCAATTGGTACCCCTGGGGCGAGGAAGCTCTCCAAAAAGCCAAACAGGAAAACAAACCGATTCTGCTCAGCGTAGGTTACTCGGCCTGCCATTGGTGCCATGTCATGGAACGCGAATCCTTTGAGAATGAGGAGATTGCCGCGCTGATGAATGCGCATTTTGTCTCCATTAAGGTAGACCGCGAGGAGCGACCGGATATCGACGCTATCTATATGCAAGCGGTACAGGCCCTCACCCAATCGGGTGGTTGGCCTATGACCGTCTTTCTCACCCCCGACGGACGCCCTTTCTACGGCGGCACCTACTTCCCGCCGCGTGACCGCCAGTATGGACAACAATTCATGCCAGGGTTCCCACGTATCTTGCAGAGCATGGCCGATGCCTATGCCAAAGACCACAAGACCGTAGAGGAACAGGCCAACCAACTCGCCGATTACCTGCGACAGCGCAGCAGTACTCCCTTTCGCACAAAAGAGGGTAATCCTGTCGGTACTATCCCGCTGGAACTACTGCATACCGCCAGTCGTGAACTGGCCAACGGGTATGACGCGGTTCATGGTGGCTTTGGCAGTGCTCCCAAATTCCCCAACACCATGTCGTTGGAACTGCTCTTGCGCATCCACCTGCACCGCCTGGCAGGTGAGATTACCACACCCGCTACACGCTCTGAACTGGAGATCGTCGAGCAATCGCTGCAACATATGGCACAAGGGGGCATTTATGACCACCTTGGCGGCGGCTTTCACCGCTACTCGGTCGATGCTGAATGGCTGGTGCCGCACTTCGAGAAGATGCTCTACGATAACGCGCTGCTCAGTCGGCTCTACCTGCACGCCTATATGGTGACAGGCAACCCGTTCTATAGTCGCGTTGTCGAGGAGACGTTGGACTATGTTGTGCGCGAGATGACCGCTCCCAATGGCGGCTTCTATTCCACGCAGGATGCCGATAGCGAAGGTGAAGAGGGAAAGTTCTTCACCTGGACATCGGAGGAGATCGAGTCCGCGCTACTGCCCGAAGATGCATTGCTCTTTATGCCGTATTATGATGTGACGGCGCAAGGCAATTTCGAGGGTAAGAATATTCTCCACGTCGTACAGGACGCGGAAACCATCGCTGCCCAGGCAGAGGTCAGCCTGGAAACGCTACAAGATTCGCTCAAACGCAGCCGTGCTATGCTCTTTAAGGTGCGTGAGCAACGGGTCAAGCCTGGTCGCGATGAGAAGATACTGACCTCCTGGAACGGGTTGATGCTGCGGAGTTTCGCGGAAGCTGCCCGTTACTTGAGCCGTCCCGATTACCTGGAAGTGGCTGAACGCAACGCCGCGTTCTTGTTGAGCGAGCTGCGTCCCAACGGACGACTCCTTCGCACCTATAAAGACGGTCGCGCCCATCTGAACGGCTACCTGGAAGATTACACCTTCCTCGCTGATGGCCTGCTCGCACTGTACGAGGCCAGTTTTGACCCGCGCTGGTTCATAGAAGCGCGTCGCCTGATCGACGAGGCCATTACCCTCTTTGCCGACGAGCAGAACGGCGGCTTCTTTGACACAGGCAGCGACCACGAAGCCTTAATCAGTCGTCCCAAAGACATCATGGATAATGCCACGCCAGCGGGCAATAGTGTAGCAATCGATGTATTGCTGCGTCTGGCAGCCTTCACCGGCGATGGCGCGTATCGCTCACGAGCCGATGATTACCTGCAACCGCTCGCCGATATCATGGTGCAGCATCCCCAGGCTTTTGGGCATGCCCTGGGAGCGTTAGATTTCGCACTGTCTGCGGTAAAAGAGTTTGCCCTCCTGGGCGATCCTCGTGCCGCCGATACGCGAGCCTTATTAGAAGTCATCAATGACCGCTACCTGCCCAACAGCGTCCTGGCCTGCGCCGCCCCCTCGGATAGCACAGCGACCCAGGCAGTGCCATTACTGGCCGACCGCCCCTTGAAAGAGGATAAGGCCACCGCCTACGTCTGCCAAAATTTCACCTGCCTATCCCCCGTCAACACCACTGAGGAATTGGCACGGTTGGTGTAAGGGGTATCTAAATACGCAAGGTGTAAATGTGCTAATTCGGTGACTCATGGCAGATTTGGTGCATCGAGAATGGATGAGGTTTTAGAAAGCTTGTCGTGAGCTTGCAACAGCATATTGACAAAAAGTGATTCATGATACAATATTTATTCGGTCTCCCCAACCATGCGTCCACCCTTCCCCTCTTCAATAGGCAACCTTCTCCAACAGGAATATTCCCAGGAGAAAAGCTGCTTGCTGTCGCTTCATCGCTGCGCGGAAGTGTTCTCAAGGTGTGGCATCGGCTCGATTTCTGGTTGGGCGTACTCACGACGCTGCTGGTCATGCTTGCATGGATAATCAGTATCGTCTCGCAACCGCTAGCAACGGCCTTCGGTGGAACCGTCGCCCTCGCGGGAATGACCGTGGCTATCGTCATTCATGCCCACCATCGGCAAAAAGGGTACTCGCCCGTCCTCCCCACTGGCGTTGAAGGACGCTTACCCGATTCAGTTCTGGCCGTTCTCGTAGCGGGTAGTGACCGCAATGAGGCTATTATTCGCACAGCTATCAGCGATGCTCGTGAAAAGCCCGTCGTCTTTCTCTATTTGGCTGAACCGCAAGAGATTCGGGTTCCACGTCAGTTTGAGATCGTTGATCCCTACCTGGAAGATCAACAGGCCAAAGAAACCTTTGGACAGGCGGAGTATCTGGCTCAACAGGCAGGCATTAGCAGACGATTTGTGTATCGCCAGCAAGAACCAGAGACAGTTGTTCGTCTCTGGCGAGCGGTTCATCCTCGTGATCTGGTGGTGGCAGCCGAGAAGGCCGCACAACTGGAAGAGGTCAGCCCAGATCGCATTCGCTACGAACTCACTCCCCGCGGCAAAGTGGCCCACTTGCTCAAACGCTGGTAGCCCGGTGGAGTACAGAATCCCTATACCTGTCCAACTATCAAAATCCCCTCTGGGCTGTCAATCATTGATATACCGCGCCTCGCCTTTGATCGTATGGCAGCAGAGGAGACCATCGTGCGCTAATTGCTCCAGAGCGTGGGCCGCGGCATCCACCTCTTTGCATCCCACCGTTCGCTGCGGAGGCACAAACGTCTGGGCCACGTCGGAAGCCGTGAAGACCAGGAGGGAGCCAGGATGCTCGCGCAAGGAGCGAGCCACAGCCTCCCGGTACCATGCCAGCAAGCTCCCAGCATGTGACGTGTCGGGCGGGACAACCAGCGTGACGGGACACGGGGCAAGCCGCACGACACGGCGCGAAGTACTTCCGGCGCATATACGCCGTATCCTGTGTACAAGCGTGTTTCCGTGACTCCCAATTACAATGTGGTCAACACCCAACTCTCTTGCAACCTTCGCTATTTCGTCCGCGGGCGTTCCCATACGTTGCAGCCACACGATCCGTTCGGGCGCAATCCCTTGTTGCTGCAAGGCGCGACGCGCTCTCCCCAGGGCATGTTCTGCCTGCAAGCGTTGCTGCATGAGAGGAGGAAAAGGACGAAAAGATCCAAAAGACGTTCCTCTTGAAAAGGGATCGTAAGGAATAGGGATCACATGGAGCAAGACCAGTCCGAGCTCCAGCGTGGACTGCTGGATCACTTCACTCGCTGTACGAAGGGCGTGTTGTGTCGGAGGTGAAAGGTTCCCATCAATTCCCAACAAAATGCACTTGTTCATAACCATTCTAGCGGCTCGACCTCCTCTCTCGCATAAGCCCTACATCCAGCCTGCTCGCCTGTGGCGTTTCCGCGTCACGCTGTGGTACACTGGTAGGTAGTAAACTGCTCTCATAAACCGTTTGCATCGGGCTTCGTTCTCGACGCCTTTCCCGATACAATAAGTATAAAGAGGTGTGCTTCTCAGAACATCGCCCACAGGGGTGAACATGGCCTCACCCTTTGGTGGTAGGAGGGTCTCACTCGAAAGGAGGAGTGCTGATGGTGATCCGTGTCCTGATTGCGGACGACCATAGTGTCGTGCGCGAAGGATTGCATATGTTCCTGAGTCGCGACCCAGAATTGACCATCGTCGGTGAGGCGGCTGATGGAGCAGAAGCAGTCCGCCTGGCGCGAGAGCTGCGTCCCGATGTGGTGCTCATGGATTTGCTCATGCCGGTGATGGATGGCATTACCGCGACCGCAGCCATTCGCAACACCCTGCCGGAGACCGAGGTCATCGCGCTCACAAGCGTGTTAGAAAGTGCTTCCGTGGTTGGTGCGGTGAAGGCGGGCGCGATCGGCTACCTGCTCAAGGACACGCAAGCCTCCGAACTACGTAGAGCAATTAAAGCTGCCGCCGCCAAGCAGGTCCAACTCTCCCCCCAGGCTTCAGCCTACCTGATGCGCGAAGTTCGGACACCTGAAACGCCAGATCCGCTGACCGAGCGTGAAATGGAGGTGCTGCGCCTGATCGCACAGGGGCAATCGAATAAAGATATCGCACGTCACCTCCAGATTGCCGAAGACACCGTCAAGACGCATAATCGGCACATTTTGGCGAAGCTGGGCGTACAGAGCCGTACCCAGGCCGTCCTGTGTGCGCTCCGTCTTGGCCTGGTCTCTCCCCCCGCGCAATGAAGCTCATTGAACGCGTCTTTTCGCCGCCAGCGCGAACAGGACTACATTGGAGACGCTACGTGAGCGAAAGCCTCCTTTCCATTGGAGGAGTAGCATTGGTCACTGGCTTGATCGCTGTGGCTCACCTTTATCCAAGAATCCCCACCATCTCGTTGATCTACCTGATCGTAGTGCTGGCGGTAGCCAGTACCCGTGGACTGTATGCCGCCATCCTGGCTTCGCTGCTGGCCTTTCTCGCCTTTGATTTCTTTTTCGTTCCCCCGTCGGACACGTTTGTCGTCGCCAAATTTGAAGACCTGCTCACGCTTGTGGTCTTCCTGGCAGCCGCTATCACGACCGGTCAGTTGGCCTCAGCACTCCGCCGGAGTGCCGAGGAAGCACGAAGTCGTGAGCGCGAACTTCGCGTACTCTACGAGCAGGCACAAGAACTGGCAGCCCTCCAAGAGCGGCAGCACCTCGCCCGCGAACTACACGACTCAATCTCACAGGTTCTCTACAGTATGAGCCTGGGAGCGCATACTATCCGCGAAGCCTTGGAGAGCAACGAACCTGAACAGGCAATGGCCTCCACGGACTACGTGATCTCGCTCGCCGAAGCGGGACTGGTCGAGATGCGTGCGCTCATCTTCGAACTGCGTCCGCAGTCTCTGGAAAGCGAGGGATTGGTGGCGGCCATTGCCAAGCAGGTAGCTGTTTCGCGTGTCCGCTACAAGCTGACTGTCGAGGCAGACCTGGGCGATGAGCCAGACCTCCCTATTGAAGTAAAACAAGCCCTGTACCGCATCGCACAAGAGGCACTCAACAATATCGTCAAGCATGCTCGTGCCAGTACCGTCGTACTCCGCCTCGTAAGAGATAAACAGCAGCTCATCCTGGAAGTGTGCGATAACGGGAAGGGCTTTGACCCAACAGACCCTTTCCCTGGGCATCTCGGTTTGCGCTCGATGCAGGAACGAGCCGCGAAAATCGATGGCTCACTCACCATCGAGAGCACGCCAGGACAGGGAACATGCATCCGTGCGCGAGTTCCCAACCACTCTCCCAAAAATCTACCCGTGTAAGACTTTGTTGGCGAATGAGACAATGAATGAAAACCTCTATCGGTGCGGTAAAGGCAACACCTTAATCTCTTATAATGAAAGGACACACAACAATGGCGAGCATCAAAACACAGAATACGACGGTGAGCAGCATGCGACAATTGTCCACCACTTCCTACGCAAGCGCCTCTAGCATAAGAAGTTTCCTCAGCATCTTGAGCCTTTTTAGTGCGGGAAGTATCTTGAGTATTGGCAGTGTGGGCAGCATCTTAAGCATTGGCAGTGCGGGCAGTCTTCTCAGCATTGGCAGCACTGGCAGCATCTTGAGTATTGGCAGTGTGGGCAGCATCTTGGGCATCGGGAAAGCGGGCTTCTTCCCAGGCGTACTCCGAAAATAGCCCTGCAATTACCACTTCGCAACAGCATGCATAGGCATAGCGCATGCTAGCTTTTCTTTGTCAGGCATGTTCAAGAATGCGAGCAAAAGCCTGCATATAGCTTGCGTCAGCACATTGCTTGCGCAGCAGCCAATATTCTGCTCCCCAAAAGAGGTACGCGTACAGAGGAGCTTCTGGCCGAGACCAGCGCATACAGGTGTTATAGTTGGTAATGATCTGTTCCGGCAAACAACTGTACATGCCCTGCCTGTAGGGATTGGGTGGGGTCGTCACCATCTCCCACGGCTCCCCCTGTCCCTCCGCAATCATCAGTTTTTGCCCATGCACACGGGTCCATGCAAACACCTGCTTCCGTCTCCGCTGTTGCCATGGACTTTGACTTCCATCCAAATACACTGTTTTCGCACCAACGGACAGCAGTGCGTGACGCGGGTAGTAATCGATGCCGACAATATCCGCCATGCCTTGTGCCACTGCCAGTGAATCCCCCTGATCGCGTGTCTGCCACCATTGGGAGAGGCGCACCGGCAAAGAGGTCGGCAAAAAGCCATTCAGCATCACCGGTCTGGTGGGATCGGCCTTTCTGAGTGCTTCCATTTCTTTTTCGACAAAGGTCACGTCCAAACGCCAGCTGTGTTCTACCCCAAGTGGATCCACAGCTTCGTGTTCAAGCTGCCAGGCGACAATGCCTTTCCTCTGTTTATACCGCTCTACAAGTCGTGTGATGAATGCTATCGCGGCAGTCAGTAATGAGGGATATGCGGCTGGCGTAACGCGGGTATGTTCTGGAAAAGGTTGCTTGAGGTGGTGTGCCGGCACAAAGAACTCAGGATAGCCAAAGGTTTTCAAAGGGCCAATACACAGAATAATCTGCTTCCCTGCTTGTTCGGCGGCATCAATCTGCCAATCGAGCTTATCAGTATTGAATGTTCCTGCTTCCGGCTCTATTTGATTCCAGTAGGCCCCTAATCGAATGAGGTGAAAGGGATGGGTGAGCAAGGTGTGCAGGGTAGTTCGCGCATCTAATCCCAGCGCGGCGACCTGTGGAGAGCGAAAGCTCAGACCGAGCAGTGTAGAACGACGAGGTTCGATAGGCACATGTTGCCATGCATCGGTTAGAGGTTGTGTTGCCTGCCTCAGTCGTACTTCCAGAGCGACTGGTACCGTCAGCAGGCTCGCTGCACCAACACCAAGAGCAATAGTCCGCACTATCTTCCGTGAAGCTTTTTCTGTTTTGGACAATGCTTGTCCTCCTTTGCACTAACTCGCCTCGGCAAAGTATTCAAACAACATCATGGAGAGGAAAAACCATAGCAGCCATATGGGAACGAATGCACTTATACCCTTTGCTAAAGAAGCTCGTTGGCTCTTATACGTATACCACGCTGTGATCTTTGGCAAAATGCTGCTGCCTATGAATACTTTATGGGTAGGGAAGGCCTGTTTTTCTTGAAAAAGTGGATCCGCGGTCATACCTTCAGGGAGCTTGACGCCTGCCAGCACTCTTTTGGGGAACGTCACATACCATAATGGAACCTCTGGAAAGCTGGCTTTTTTCAACGCAGTGATGATCTCGGAACAGGCGATATGATCCGCATGACCGTAGAAACCGGCAAGATCGTAGGTGATAAGTAGATCAGGCTGTTCTTGTTCGATTGTCATGGCAATGAACGTTGTGAGTTCCTGCTTTTTCTCTTGTAATACGCCGTCGCCAAAGTCTTCCTGGATGAGCTTAGAGACTCCAAGCAGTGCAGTCACTGCCTGAGCTTCTTTCACGCGCATATCCTTGAAGCCTTCATTGCGTGATGCGTGCGGGATGCCTCTTTCCCCTTTAGTCAGAATCACCAACGTCACGTTACTACCTCTTCTTGCTATACGATGAAGGAATCCTCCGCAACTGATGGCCTCATCATCTGCATGAGGGAAAACAACGAGCACACGATGAAACTGCCTCGCATCCTGCAAAGGAACAGCAAAATCTGTCGCCAAAAGAAATCCTGCTATCCAAAGGAGAGGGATGATGAGAAGCACGATCAAGAGGATCACCATGGTTTTCTTCCTCCTTACTGTTAGAATACCCAGGGAATGAAACGCTTTGTGTGCTGCATGTACTCCCTGTACGGTTGACCAATGGTCTGACTGAGTGCCTTTTCTTCGACGCGTACCCGGTAGAGATGACCTGCGAACACGCATAGAAGCAAGGCAACCAGGCTGGCCCAGTTGGTCAGCGCGAGACCTACGCCCAACATGGTCAAGAATGTGCCGCTGTAGGCAGGGTGACGAATAAAGTGGTACGGGCCAATTTGCACCACTTTCTGATCCGTGGATACCGCGACATCACGGGTAAAGTAGGAGCCTAGCGTCCAGATGGAGTACCAGCGCAAAGCTACTCCGAGGAGCATCAAGGTCACTCCGGCAAGAAAGAGTGCTGTTCGATGCCAGGTTAAAGCAGCTGCCGGAAACAACCAGCCAAGCAAAAAGCTCAAGGCGAGGCCAACCCACTGTAGTCCGATCACGATGCCCATTGAGCCGCGATCCTTCACTAATGCTCCTTTTCTGGATGCCTTCGCAGTCTGCTTGAGCGCACCTATCATTTCTGGAACATTCCAAATCAAACAAGCGGCCAGAAATAGACCAGTAGCTCTCGCATCGGTATAGATCAATGGGAGCAAAGAATTTCTCCTCTCTAAGCTCTGGAGCGTCTCCCTCACTGCTCATTGCCGTCACAAATTGTCGCCCGGGACCCAGTCATTGGCCCAACGCTGGTCGATAGCGTCATTGCTACGCTGGAAGCGAATGTCGGTGGAGAGCCTCATCCTGTTCAAGGGATCGCGGTTCTGCGTGGCGGCATGGATCATATAGGGGCTGTGGATCACCATGTCTCCGGCCTCGTAGTCGGCACTCAGCCAGCGGCTCTTGAAACGATCAGCCATGTCCACAAGGTTGGTGCTGACCCAGCCAGCCTCGCGCATGTTGCGGTTGTAGGCACTGATACGTTCTTGCGGAGGAAGCTGGGCGTTCTTTACACGAAACTCGGCCTCCATCTGGCGACCCACCGCGTCTGAATGCTCCAGGTAGATCAAACCTCCCATTTCGACCGGGATATCACCAAGCGGTATCCAACTGGTACAGAGCTTGTCAGTCCCGGCACGCAGATAGATCAGATCGTAGTGTCCGCCCGTACAGTGTTCCTCACCAGGATGGGTGAAGCGAATAAGCTTGCGCTTATGTAAGTAGGGTTGTCCCTCCAGAAACGTCTGGTAGAAGTTCCAGAGACGGGGCATAGCGCAGAAATTCGCGTACTCCTGCGAACTGACGATCTCAAAAAACGTTTTTGCGCCAGAAAAGATCGTGTCAAAGAAATACTGACGGAAATCGAGAATGACATCTCGCTCAAAGAACCCTTTCAGCCAGAGATAGCCGTGCTGACGATACGTTTCCCACAACTGTTTCGGTGGCAAGCCCGCGTCGGTCGGCTCAAGCCAGCCCAGTCGCTCCAGTGTACTATCCAAGGTAAAGCCATTGCTGACCAGTGGTTCGCTGAGAAATCTCATTTTAGCATGTTTCTTTCTTTTGAGGGTGATGGTGTCCCTATATCATCTCATGGAAGACGCTTCTTTATGCTATAATAGCACGATGATAGGCGGTTCTAAAGCCTATTACATACAGCGCCAGTAACGAAATGCCACTCAAGAGCATTGGTCGCCGTCCTCCCCGAACTCATTGCCTTGTTCAGCCTGCCTGCACAACAAAAGAAATACGCAGCACTCCATTGAAGGATGCTGCGTATTATTTTGCTCTTCGCCAGCAAGCTCTAGTCAGCGACCGCTTCTGGTATACCTGCCAGCCCAAGTTGATCCGCGATGCTGCTCATGGCCTCAATCACATTGGCAATATGCTCATCGAGGTCGACTCCCAGCTCTTCAGCCCCTTTTACCAAATCCTCCCGGTTCACCCCAGCAGCAAAGCCTTTGGTTTTCATCTTCTTCCGCACGGAAGAGACGGGTAATCCTGGTAGCGTCTTTTGCCGAACTAATGCAGTTGCCGTAATCATCCCGGTGATCTCGTCGCACGCATACAGGGCGTGATCCATCAATGACTTGCGCGGCTGATTCGTATTAAGCTCGTTATGTGCCAGAATCGCGTAGGTGATGCATTCATCATAGCCACCGTCGCGGAGCCATTGGGCCAGCACCTGAGTATGTTCGTGCAGGTCGGGATATTCTTCATAGTCGCAATCGTGCAACAGACCCGTCATCGCCCACAATTCCTCATCCTCGCCATACTTGCGGGCATAAAAGCGCATGGCTACCTCTACTGAGAGCATATGTTTCTGTAAACTCTCATTCTTGACATGTTCGGTCATCAACCGATACGCATCTTCTCGTACAGGCATACTTTCCTATATCTCCATTCCAGAATACATCTATCGAAACGATTTTCGTTTGCCAGTATTATACTTCACCGGTGCCAATGCTTCCCAAGATAGGATGCGCGGTCGCGCCCTCGAACTGGCATTAACTGAAATTGAACGCTCCCTCCGCTAATATGCGCCCCACAGGACATGTTAAAGCTTCGTCCTTGATGGGGCTTTAACTCTCCCTATCTTCCGGCTTATCGGTATACCGCTCTTGTATAAATTTATCTAAATCGGATTGTTTGACACGTACCACCGTCGCTGAAATACGCACGCCAGGCAGTTTTCTTTCCCGTATATACCGACGGATAGTGTCTGGGTGTAATTGCAGCTTTTCAGCCACTTGTTCTATCGTTAGCAATTCTTCTGACATGAGCAGCCACCCTCTCTCACAATACTTTGCACAATTATATGCTTTAGTCGTCAAGTGGTCAATCCTCTACAGACTGTTGCATTTCGTATCAGCGTGGCACAAAGCTTGACAAAGCTTGTTAATATTGTGTACACTCTATTAGAACGTTATTTATTTCCACAGAAACAGACAGATCGGCTACCTTGCGAGGCCATGCTCCGAAAACTTTATCACTACCGCCAACAAGATAGTTTTCTCGCTATCCTGCCAGTTCGCCACCTATAAAGTACCATTCTACATGCACGTACAGAGTGCAAAACTAGTTGGAACAAAGTTTTTCGTCGATGTCGTTTTTGTAGCGCGTCCCAGGCCCATTCAGTCAGGTAGGAAGTAATCTGAAGATTGTGCCTATTCTTAGGGTCTTGTTTGATACGGCTCGAAACACCGTGACAGCCCCTATAGTTTAGCATACGCGCCGTAAGCCCCCTGGCTTTAGACATGGGGATATAAGGCGCAATGTTGTTTTTAGATAACGCTTGCAATCTATCTAAAAATGTGCTATACTGTACAGTATGAGAAAGACGTATCAGTACCGCTTGTATCCGAGCAAGAAACAATTGAATACCCTTGAAACCCTGCTTGAAGAGTGCCGATGGCTCTACAATGAGACACTGGTATTCCGCAAGAATGCATGGGAACAACGTCAAGAACGGGTATCTTGGTATGACTCGAAAGCCCGTATCCCCTTGCTCAAGATTGAACGTCCTTCTCTCAAGTCGGTACATTCCCAAGTCCTGCAAAACGTGACAGAACGCGTTGAGCTTGCCTATCAAGCATTCTTCCGTCGATGTAAAGCAGGTGAGAACCCTGGATATCCACGATTCAAAAGTTACGGCAGATACGATAGTTTTACCTTTACGCAAAGCGGCTTTAGCTTGACGCATGATAACCGTGTGACGCTCTCTAAGATTGGGAGCGTCAAGATGGTCTATCACCGGCCTCTCAAGGGCAAGCTGAAAACGTGCACTATTCACAAGAGCAGTACAGGCAAGTGGTACGTGTCGTTCTCGGTCGAGTGTGAGCCTGAACGCTTGCCCTCTATTGATACCCCCGTTGGTATTGATGTAGGACTCAAAACCTTTGCTACCCTCTCGACAGGTGAAGAGATTGCTAGCCCCAAGTTCTTTCGCAAGGAAGAAAAGGCCCTGGCAACGGTGCAACGTAAGCATTCTACGTTGACTAAAGGGAGTCCTGAACGCAAAAAGCACCGTAAGGTAGTAGCGCGTGTTCATGAGCGTATCGCCTTTAGACGTGACAATTTCACGCATCAAGAGTCCCGCCAGATCGTGAACCGCTTCGGCGTGATCTGTGTTGAGGACTTGCATGTGAACCGGATGGTTCATAACCATTGCCTTGCCAAAAGCATCAGTGACGCGGCATGGTCGCAGTTCTTTGATCGACTGTCCTCCAAAGCGGAAGAAGCTGGGAGAACCTGCATCAGAGTCAACCCTGCGTACACGAGCCAAGATTGCAACAGGTGCCACCATCGGCAAAAGATGCCCTTGAGTGAGAGAGTGTATCATTGTCCCTGCTGCCTCCTTGTGATTGATCGTGATCTGAATGCTGCATTAAACATCAAAGCGGTGGGATTACACCGCGTGGGTTTGCCCCAAGAAGCCCCTGCATTCATGCATGGGGAGTAATCACTCGTTCTTGTGACCGAAAGGAGACACTATCATGTCAGAACCAAGAACATTCAAACTTCGTCAAGCAGTAAATCGTCCTAACAACTACACTGGAGAACTGCCAGAAATTGATAAGAAACGAGCAACTGCCGTACTCGTCAGGCAGTCAAAAGACGGTGCTGACACAGCACAAGCGGAAAGCCGAGAAACCCAGTTGGGACTGCAAGACTATGGCAAGTTGCTCTACGGCGACGAGGAGTCGGATGTCCGTTTGTATGATGAAGGATCGGGAGTGTCTGGACAAAAACGCATTGACCAGCGAGAAAAGCTCGATCTGCTCTATAAAGATATTCGCAATGGAATTATCGGGACGATTGTGTTGGCTAGAGAAGACAGGTTGTTTCGGAACAAGCACATGGATCAGGTGGGTGTCTTTACTAAGCTGGCTGAAGAAAAGAAAATTAAGTTGATTGTTCCTCCAATTTCATCGGTGGCGCGTTACGACGAGACGAGGGTGTATGACTTTACTATTTACCAAGACCTCCGTGCCTTCCAAGAAAAGATGAAAGAGGCATACGCATACATTGAGGGTCCGATAAAACATGCACACCAATGCAAGCAGAACAAAGCAGATAAAGGAGGATACGACGGGCGTGGATTGCCTCCAGGCTTGGTCGTCAAAGGGAAAAAGCAAAACCAGTCTATTGTGATCTATGAGCCGTGGGCTGAAGAAATACGCAAGCTCGCCCTCAGAGCACGAGCGTTGGATTGGGACATGGGCAAATTAAATAAAGAAGTAGCGCGGAAGGTCTTCCTTTTCCCAGAAATACCAGAGGAAGATAGAGAGCGGTATATGTTTAGAACCAACCTCCGGCATATACCAGGGGTGGGATATAAACCGCGTGGGCCGCAACTCATTAAGCGATGGCTCACGAACGAAATGTATATAGGCTGGTGGATGCCAGATGCTGACAAACCTGACACTATTATCGACCATCACGATGCTATTCTGGACTATGCCTTATTTGCCGAAGGGTATGCCATGATTAAAGGCTATACTCTCGAAGGCGAGCAGGTCGAAACGAACAGGGGAGTTACGCGCATTAGAAACAACCGCGATACCCCACCTGATGCTATCTTCCACGGTAAGCTCATTGCTACACCGCCGTCACCCGACAGGACAGCATTTACGACAGTCGATGACGGCTGCTATGTGGCCCGTAGCTTGCAAAAAGCTGGCATACTGACGGATAAGCTTTTTAGAATACCAGTAGCCCATTTTGATGCGGTAGTCATTGACCGTTTGAGAGAGCTTGAGAATGCCGATACCAAATTGAAGGATCGGGTGAAAATCGCGCTGGAACAGGTCTATGCCCAGCAATCCGAGGATTTTGTCAGTATCCACGAGCAGTTGAAAGGGCTTGAAATACAGCTTCTTGAAAATGCGGAAAAGCGTCTTACGACCAGCAGCAAAGACCCTCTTTATGCAAAGCTACAAGTGCAGGCAGACGAATTATTGCAGACCAAAGAACAACTGGAAGCGAAAAAGGAAAAGCTAGGTATTATTGACAGCCCCGAAGAAATTGCCAAGTTACACTCTCTGCTCGGAAACTTTGAGGCCGTCTGGCCGACGTTTGATTTAGAGCAGCGGCAGAGGGCATTCAGCCTGCTCATCAACCGAATAGAAGTTGAGGTGGTTTCGCCCCATTGGATATGTTTGTCGATTGACTGGTTGGATGCTGTCTGTCCCCGTATCGACATTGCCTATCTCTGGAAAGTCACGCCGTCACGGGGCGATACGTTAAGTGACGAGGAAACAGCAATTCTTCGTGAGTATTGGCCCACTGCCACGCGGTTAGAGGTATTGCAGAAGCTACCAACCCGAACCTGGCGTGCCCTACAACGCCATGCCAGCGTTAATCATCTGTATCGGGAACACTCTATCAAAGACGAAGTTCCCCTCTTTGCCTGTTTTTTGGACTTCATGCCGAAGTTGGACGGAAAGTATCTGTTCAGGGGCTATGAGACGACGCTCCAGTATGTTAAAATAGCGTGCGATAGTACGGCTAGAGAGGAAGCGCCACTGTATGCGTTTTGGCTCTTATCTGAAAAGGTGGAAGATTTGGTGAGTCTTTTTGAAGGGGATTTGAATATGGGCGCGACTGCTCTGGTGCGCCCTAATAAAAGTATTATCGGGCTGGAAGTTTCCTCGGTACGCAAGAAAATGAAGGCCAAAGGCTTTGCCGCTGGTGTGAACCGCAATGATCTCGTCAATGGAGCCGCCGAACTGGGCGTTGACCTGGACGAACACATTGCTTTTGTCATACAAGCCATGTCCAGTATCGCCGCTACCCTTGGCCTTGCCGGTGTGCAGGAGTCGTCTCCTGTCAGCCACGTTTAACACCTTGTCCTCTATGCCCTATTTGATGATGAGTTATGCAACAGCGACATAGTAGCGCGGGAAAAAGAGCGCGCCTTTTCACCGCCAGTGAAGTGGCGGAATTTGAATACTGCCCCCTGGTCTGGTGGTATCAGCAGTACGAACCGCTAGCCCAGCTTGGCACAGAGGAACTTTTTGCCCGTTTAGTGGAACTGGAACATGAAAATGGCACGGAAGCTCCTGCCCTGCCAGAGTACCAGGTGATCGAACAACTGCTGCTGCGCCAGGGGGCCTTTGAAGAGGGACAAGCACAACACCTTGAACACGCGGAAAATGTTGAAGCGATACAGGAAGAGCGCATTACAACTGGCAGGACGATAGGGGTAGGCAACGTCCGTCTCGTAGCAATAGTGGCTCTCGTAATCCTTGTCCTGGCCTTAGCCCTCATCGGCGTAGCCATTCTTTTGCCATCCATCATAAAGTAGAGGACAGACGATGCAAAGTAATATACTCTTACCCATTGGGCTTGTCCTTTTGCTGATCGCGCTTGTGCTGGGCATCCTGTTACTAAACGAACGCCGTTACCAGCGACGCCGCCTTATCACGCAGCGACGACGCGCCCTCGGTCTGCCCGATGGAGACCTGGTCTATGAAGATGCCGATGGCGAAGGCGAACCCTTATCGTCTAGCACCTTCGCGCTGATGGGCAAGCCCGATTATGTCGTGCAACTTCCCGATGGTCGCCCAGTACCCATTGAACTGAAACTTGGCGTCCACGACGTGACCGCACCCTATAGCAACCATACTATACAGGTGGGAGCCTATTGCCTGATCCTGGAAGACTATTTTGAGCAGCCACCGACGCATGGGATACTTCGTTACGCCGATTGTGAATTTACCGTCGAATACACGCCCGCCCTGCGCAGAAAAGTGATCAAATTGCTGACCGAGATGGAGCGATGCAGCCAGCAGCAACCACCACCTCTGACAAAGCAGCGCGTCAACAAGTGCCGCGCCTGCACATTCCAACCCATTTGTCCTGTAGGTCGCAACAAATAATTCATGTGTGCCACCGCAGGTGGCGCGAAGAAGGAAGAACGAAATGCCAAGCGAAATGATCGAACTCAGTGGACACATCATTGACTCCTGGTCATTGCCAAAGGCCTGGGACATTATCATGGATCGCGGCGGCAACTTTGCCGTGGAAGAGATGCGCGTCGGCGTCAACAAAACCGAGACCAGCTATGCGCGACTCAAAGTCGAGGCCCCCAACGATGAAACCCTGGAACTCATTATCTCCGAGTTGCAGCAATTAGGTGCCGTCTTGCTGCAAGGAGCCGACGCGCAGACAGTTGCTGTCGAACAGAACGGTGTCTTGCCCGATAAATTCTACTCTACGACCAACCTGCCCACCCAGGTGCGTCTGCATGGACAATGGGTTGATGTCGAGGAGATCGAGATGGATGTCGCCATCGTCATCGACCGCGTCCACGGTCGCGCATTTGTGCGGCCCATGCACGAAGTGCAAATTGATGATGAGGTCGTCATCGGCCATGGCGGTATTCGTGTGCAGCCATTCGAGCGTGCGCGTGAGCGCGAGACATTCGCCTTTATGCAGAGCGATGTTTCCTCGGAGAAGGTCAAAGTGCTGGCTATTCACGCCATTGCGCGGCAAATGAAGGAGATTCGCGCCCATAACGGGAAAATCCTTTTCGTGCTCGGCCCCGCCGTGATCCATACCGGAGCCGGTCGCTATATCGCGGACCTGATTCGCCGTGGCTACGTACAGGTCATCTTTGGTGGAAACGCCATTGTGACCCACGATGTCGAATCCGCCCTCTTCGGCACATCGCTGGGCGTTAATCTGCGCACTGGCGAACAGGTCGAGGGTGGACACCGCAATCACCTTCGCGCCATCAACGCCGTTCGCGCCATCGGTTCACTGGAGAAGGCCGTGGAAATCGGCTTGCTACGTGAAGGTATCACCTACGAGGCCATGAAACACAATGTTCCCATGGTGCTGGCTGGCTCCATCCGCGACGATGGCCCTATGCCCAGCGTCATCAACGATATGCAAGCGGCCCAGAGTGCCATGCGCAAAGAAGTGCCTGGCGTCGAAATGGCCATCATCGTGGCCTCCATGTTACACGCCATCGCCACCGGCAACCTGCTCCCCTCCAGCGTTCGCACCGTCGTCGTCGATATCAACCCCTCCGTCGTCACCAAACTCGCCGATAGAGGCAGCTTCCAGGCCGCCGGATTAGTGACGGACGCCGAACTATTCTTACGTGAGTTGGCTGAAATGTTGGGGTAATTGTAATGATGCAATCTTAATTGCCAACTGAAGCCATGCAGTATGCTTGCCAGGGCGACCGCAAGGGTGCGCCCCATGGCATCAAGCTAAGGGGCGGCTAGTCGTTCAGCTCCCCACCAGGGCGACCGCAAGGGTGCGCCCCTACTATATCCGGTTGCCTTTCCCCACGGAAAACGGCTCGCAGAGCCGCCTCGTGTATAGTAGGGGCGATCCCTTGCGGCTTACACGGGGAGTTTTTTTGCCACGCCCAGGTCCTCGCCTTGTCATTCTGAGCGCAGCGAAGAATCTCTCGTGCCACGGAGATTCTTCGCTGCGCTCAGAATGACAGGTTCTGGAATTGGGCGCGGCAAAAAAACTCCCTGTGCAAGATCCCTTGCGATCGCCCTGTAGAGGACTAAACCGCCTGCTCGGTTTGAAGTGAATGCCTATGGGGCTAGTTTACCGTGCATCCACACCTTTCTGACGCTTGTTCGCCTCCATGCATTCATATACCTTGAATAATTACCGCATACATATGACGGACTAAGAAATAGTTCTCAAAGATCATATAAACCCAATGATCATTCAAGGAGCTATTTCATGAAACCTGTAGCGACGTACCAGAAAATTCGTGGGGGATATTACACACCAAAACCAATTGCTGACTTTCTTGCTCAATGGGCGATTCAATCACCTGATACACATGTTTTGGAGCCAAGCTGCGGGGATGGTATGCTGCTCGAAGCGGCTGCTAAAACTCTGATCAACCGTGGAGCAGAGCAAACAACTTTGTCAGATCTTGTGCAAGGAATCGAACTTGACCCACAAGAAGCGCAGAAGGCTACTGAACGTCTCCAGACGTTGAGCGGTACATATTCCCCAGTACAAATACATGTAGGGGATTTCTTTGCCTATTGTCAAAAAAACCTCTTTGAGAATCGCCTTTTCGATGCAATTATTGGCAATCCTCCTTTTATTCGCTACCAAAACTTCCCTGAGCATCATCGTGGGATAGCCTTCTATCTTATGCAACGCGCTGGACTACGGCCAAATCGCTTGACAAACGCCTGGGTCCCTTTCCTTGTAGCGGCCACATTACTGCTGAGCAAGACAGGGCGATTGGCAATGGTTATTCCTGCTGAATTGTTACAGGTGAATTACGCGGCAGAACTACGCTCTTTCCTCAGTCGCCACTACAGCTACCTTACACTGATTACCTTCAAAAAACTCGTGTTTGAAGGTATCCAACAAGAAATTGTGCTGCTCCTGGGTGAACGTAATGGCAGCGAACACACAGGTATTCGTACCATTGAGCTTGATGGCACTGATGAGCTTATTTCTTATAAACATACTGCTTTCCTTCATGAACACCTGAAAGAAATGGATCACTCAACCGAGAAATGGACGATGTATTTTCTGAACGAAGAAGAGCTTCAATTACTCCGTAAGTTAAAGGCTCGTGCGGACCTCCCCATCGCCCGTGATGTAATCGATGTTGATGTCGGTATTGTGACGGGACTGAATGAATTTTTTGTATTAAGCGAACAACAAGTTGAGAAGCACGCACTGAGACCATATACTCAGCGTATCGTTGGTCGTTCTGCCCATCTGCCAGGAATTCGCTTCTCTGAGGCGGATTGGATGGATAATGTAGAACGACAATCACCAGCCTTTCTCTTGCAGGCACCGGATGTTCCTTTTTACTGTTTGCCAGATGCACTCAAGGAATATGTTACCTCTGGTGAGGAAAAAGGGCTAAATAAAGGCTATAAATGTAGAATACGTAACCGGTGGTATGTTTTGCCATCGGTATGGGTTCCCCAGGCATTTATGTTGCGACAGGTACATCATTATCCAAAAATTATTCTGAATGATGCCGATGCTACTTGCACGGATACTATACACCGTGTAAAGCTGCGCAACGGCACTCCCGCTAAAACGGTAACTGCCGCGTTCTTAAATTCTCTTACCTTTGCCTTTACCGAAGTGATGGGCCGCAGCTATGGCGGTGGTGTGCTCGAATTGGAGCCAAACGAAGCGGAAATGTTGCCCTTACCTCTTGCTGGAGCGGATACTCTTGACCTCCACGAACTAGATCAGTTGTTACGAGAAGGTGATATTCATGCGGTTCTTGCTATCACAGATGACGTGTTATTAAGAAAAGGGCTGGGGTTGAGCGACAAAGAAATATGCATGTTGCGTAATATATGGCAAAAGCTGCGCGATAGACGCATTAACAGAAAGCCCGATAGCTCCTCGAGGAAGTAAAGGAAAACTACACTTCTTGTGCCTTCTTATAATGCTTCCTCGCCTTCGCACGATTGCCGCAGCTTTTCATATCGCACCAGCGACGCGTATGATTTTTGCTGGTGTCCAGGAAGAGCCAGCCACAATCCTCCGCGGCGCACATCCGCACCGACTCCAATTCCTCCGCGGTGAGCAGTTCCGCCGCCGAACGCACTATCGGCCAATATATACGCTCAAGTTCTCCATCCTCACTGCTCCAATCCCACGCGAAACCATCCCCAGTGCTGTGAATGCTAGCCTTTGTCATCGCACGGGCCAGCATCGCATTGAGCGTTGCGAGATCACTTTCCTCCGCGGAAACATTCTGTAGCCGTGCGTAAAAGATACGATACATCACCTCACGTAACGTAATAGCCTGTTGACGTACTGACTCCGCCTCATTAGGATGGCGTGTTGCCTCTGCACGCAGCCGCGTTGCCTCGTTCTCAGCAAGTATGCCCGCCTCCTGCCCCCATTGCACGAAATCATCGTAGCTGTTCAGCGATTCGCGTGGCGTAGTGGAACGATCATGTAATGTATTAGAAAAGTCAAGGCAGAGATAATTTCCTGTAAAATCAAACGTTGCTGCTTGCACTTCCATATGCTTAGCCATAGTAATCCTCCGTATTTAGTGTAGCATATTTTAAACTAACTTGTAAAGTGCTATTGACAGGTTATATTTTCGATGGTATACTATAACCATCGAAAGTAATTTTAATGGTTAAATTAAAACCCTTTGAGAGGAGAATATGATGCAGATACTGTTCATTTTATTCCTGCTAATCGTCGTACTGGATATCGTCGCCTGGAAATGGGGCATTGACAGCCGCAGCAGGACGAACCGCCAGGAGTATAAAGACGCTTGGGTTGGCAGCCAGGAGGCGCGGTAAGCAACAAGATAGCGTATAATCTTAAGAGCGTAAAGGCAGCGTAAACTCTCAGGAAGGTCTCATCAGCATGACAGACATAGAAGTCAAAACAGACATACAGGCAAGAGCGCAGGAAACGGCAAATAAACCCGCTCCGCGCAACATCTTGCTGTTAGTACTGGTGACGATGATCTGGGGTGGTACTTTCCTGATCGTCAAAGATACTGTCAAGATCAGTGGGCCATTTACCTTCCTGGCTTTCAGCTGCTCTGTTGGCACGCTGGTACTGGCCATCATCTTTCGTAAACGCTTGCTGCATATTACTCGTGCTGAAATATTTGCTGGCTGGCTGATTGGTATATTCCTCTTTGCTGGTTATGCTTTGCAAACCACTGACTTGCAATATACGACGCTCAGCCTGTTTGCCTGGATTGGCTGTATCTTCATTCTGCTAGGCATGATTGTCGGCGGCATTCGCCTCTCATCTTTCAAAGTGCATAAGCGTCAACCAGCTACAGAAAACGATTATTGCTCCCTCCGTTCGGCCATAGCTGCCACTTGTTGCGCCAGCCGTCGCAGCGCATCGCGTAGCTCTGGCGGCTGACGAATAACCATCGGAAATGGCAAACCAGCAAGCATATGTGCGACCCAATCAATGTTGTTGACATAACACCGCAATATCACACCATCAGGAGCTTGTTCCAACGTTGCCAGCCCTGGCGGCACCATGTGTTGTGCCTCGGCAAGCGTCGTCTCCAATAGCACATCCACCAGCCAGGTGGCTGGCACCATCGCTATCGAATCGCTGACGTAGGTCAGGCAATCGAAATCTCGTGGTCGAGCGTACGTATCGTCGCCCATTTCCGCACGCACCACCCTGTCCAGACGAAACACTCTCACCCCTTCACGCAGGTGACAGTAACCAACAGCGTACCAGAAACCCGCCCGGTAGACCAACCCATAGAGATCGACCTCTCGTTCGGTTGTTCCCGCCTCCCAGGCCTGATAACACAATTGCACCCGCCGTTCTTGTTGGACTGCCGCACAGAGCGTGCTCACCACCGCACTGCTTGGCCTGATCGCTGGCGGGGTAAAATCAAATACCAGCGTTTCCTGCACTGCCTGTACCCGTTCGCGCAGCGTAGCTGGTAGGACGCGTTCGATCTTGGCTAATGCTCCTTCAACGGCAGGGGCCGCTACCGCCAGCCCCAATTTACGCGCCGCCAACAATCCAAGCGTCAGTGCCAGAGCCTCTTCCTCTGTGAACATCAGTGGGGGTAGCTTGAAACCAGGGCGTAGTCGATAAGCACCGTGGCGTCCACGTCCCGCCTCCACGGGAATGCCCAGGTCTTGTAGCATCATGATATAGCGGCGCACGGTGCGCGTGTTCACTTCCAGGCGTTCGGCAATCTCAGGCCCACTCAATTGGTGATGCGATTGCAGCAACTCCAGCACGGTCAAAACTCGCGTCGTTGGAAAGTACATGGCAACATGTTTTCCTTTTTTAGGGCAGAGTCAAGAGTTCGGGTGCTCCATCAGTCACCGCGAGGGTATGTTCAAACTGGGCTGACCGGGAGCCGTCTGCTGTGCGAATCGTCCATCTATCGGGGAGCACGCGTATGTCAGCTTTGCCAGCATTAATCATTGGCTCTATCGTGAAGACCATCCCTGGTCGGAGCGTTAAGCCAGTGCCAGGACGACCAACGTGCAAGACTTGCGGATCGTGCTCATGCACAGAGCGGCCAACACCGTGCCCAACCAGTTCGCGTACCGAAGAAAATCCTTGCGCCTCTGCGTATGTCTGGATAGCAGCCCCTATATCACCCAAATGTCGTCCCGCACGGGCCTGTTCAATGCCCAGCTCAGTACAACGCTTAGCGACATCCAATAATCGCTGCGACTCACTATCTATTGTCCCAACGGGAAAGGTCACACAAGCATCCCCCACCCAACCATTGTAGCGCACCCCGATGTCTATACCGATGATATCACCTTCCTTGAGATGTTGCTTGACACTGGGAATGCCATGACAAATCACCTCATTAACGGCAACACAAATCGTAGCTGGAAAGGCCGGTATTGCCGGTTGACCAGCTTGAGCCGAGCGAGCTCCATAACCCTTGTACACGGGAATAGCCCCTTTAGTGCGAATAAAATCCTCAGCCAGCGCGTCCAGTTCAGCAGTGGTCACGCCTGGAACAATATGTGGGCGCAGTACCTCATACGTTTCAGCAACGATGCGTCCAGCCTCACGGAGCAGTGTGATCTCTTGACGAGATTTGAGCATTACAGCCATATTTCTCTCCCTTGGTGCGATAAATCTATATTACGCTGGCACCCCTTGAAAAATAGGAACAGCCGCCTTTTCCTCGCGTATCGGTTCCCAGACCAGCAAATCATTCATGCTAACCGTAAGGTAGCAACTAAAGTAGTTGAGGAGCCGATCAAGCGTAGTGTAGTCAAGTCGCTGACTGCGTCCAGTATGTAATGCCGCCAGCACGCTGAGCGAAATACCGGTCTCGCTCGCGAGGCGGCGCAAGCTTAACGCTGGTTTTCCTTGCTTCGCCCGTTCGACATTCACCTTAGCAAGTAAGATACGAAGATGGCAAGAGATAGTCATGAAAGGTCCTCCTCGTGCGAATTTTATTGAATATGCATTGTCTTAGTTGACACTCTAACAGAATTGTTATGTGATGTCAATACATTGTAGTGAGATACAACAACGACAGGCAGTTTTTCAGCAAATAATAAATAGGACGAATTATAGCCGTTATTTGTTGTAGAATGAACCTATCAAGGCCGCAAAAACCAGGGTCTGTGAATTATTGCTGATGATGCGATGATGACGACCCTGGCGACCGCCCTGGCAATAATTCACAGACCCTGGCCACAAAAACAGCGACCTATTAATCGTAAGGAGCAAGCACCATGGAAGAACAGATGGACAAAGTAACGTTGCTGGACAACATCCACAAAGGCTTCGACGAAC
>JBPCJY010000030.1:0-23256 GCA_051004815.1 Ktedonobacteraceae bacterium | reverse complement strand
CTACTAGGGAAAGTCGTAACGGTCAGCATAGAGACAGTACAATTAGTGGAAGAGTTAGCACAAGCAGTCCAGCAAGAAGCTTGGATGGGCGAGATAGCGGCAGTTGAATAAATGGGTGTTTTGAATGTGTTAAGAAACTAGGCTAACAGCCCCTCAATAGTATTCAACAATATATCCAGATCAAAGGGCTTTTTAATGCCAATAATGGAACGTTGCTTCACTTCCTGCTCAGGCAGTACCGCACTCACCATAATTGCGGGAACATCTTCAAACTCTTTGAGCGCGTGCAAGCGGTCATAGAGTTCAATGCCATTCATGTGTGGAAGATGGTAATTCAGTATAAGCAGATGAGGCTTGATTTTTTCAGCAATCTGCAACGCTTCTAAGCCGTCCGCTGTCAGGACAAACTTATACGGAGTCTCTTGTTGAATCACTTCAATAAGAAACTGGCCAATATTTACATCGTCTTCGACGATAAGAATAGTACCCGCCTGTTCTTGTTCCTGTCCCTGATACTGTTGCATTGCGTTTTCTCATATTTCTTCTTTAGAGTAGACTCTGCTCTTCCCACGAACTGTAGCAAGCGTAAGTTTCAGCAAAACCAAGGATAGACAAAGCGTGGCTACAAGGGCTAAAATACTACATGTACACAGTCTTTCAGATTGCTACATCACACGCTTCCCATCAAGCACGATAGAGGAGAAACATAATGGCATCCTGGTGGCAAAAAACGTTAGCAACGGCTGTCGGCCTGACTGCTCTGGCAGGAGGAGCCTACTACCTGCTCATGCGCCGTCCACTCCCGCGCGAGCAGGGTACCCTCCGCTTAGAGGGATTACACGAACCCGTCGAAATTATCACCGATCAATACGGTGTGCCACATGTATACGCCCAGAATGAGGACGACCTCTTCTTCGTCCAGGGCTATGTCCATGCCCAGGAACGACTCTGGCAGATGGAACTCAATCGACGCATCGGCTCGGGCCGCTTGTCAGAGATTTTTGGGCCGCTGGCCCTCGAAGCTGACCGCATAAGCCGCCGCATCGGCATGCATCGCGCTGCCCAGGTCGAGACCAAACGTCTCCCTGCACATAGTCGGCGTATCCTGGAAGCGTATGCACAGGGCATCAATGCCAATATCCAACGCCACAAAAACAACCTTCCACTTGAATTTACCTTGCTCCGCTGCAAGCCAGCACCTTGGCAAGTTGCCGATAGCATCCAGTGGGCCAAGATGATGGGCTGGAACCTCGGCGGCAACTGGGAGACAGAGGTCGTTCGCGCCCGCGTCGTTGCCACCCTTGGAGCCAAACGCGCCGCCAAACTGGAGGCGGGCTACGATGCCAAACATCCTTTGATTGTTCCCCCCGGCGTTGCCTATCAAGGCATCAACCTGGGCCTGTTAGAGCAATACGAACAGTTGAAACAACTGAGCGGTTTCGGCATGCTGGGTGCCAGTAACAACTGGGTCGTCGATGGCACAATGAGTACTACCGGTTCACCTATCCTCTGCAACGATCCCCACCTTGGTCAAGCAGTACCCTCGATCTGGTATGAATGTCACCTCGTCGCGGGCGACATCAACGTCACCGGTGTCAGCTTCCCCGGCACCCCCGGCATCATCATTGGACATAACGAACACATCGCCTGGGGTATCACCAACGCGATTTCCGATACGCAGGACCTTTACATCGAGAAGTTTAACCCTCAAAATCCTCACCAGTACGAATACCAGGGCAAATGGGAAGAGGCCCAGGTCGTACAGGAAGAGATCAAGGTTCGCGGCGTGAAAGAACCGGTCATTGAAGAGGTACGCGTCACCCGCCACGGCCCCATTCTGACCAGCCTACCGACTAAACCCGACCCAACATCTCAGAATGGTCACGATGCCCAGGCCACTGAGCTACCGCTGGCCTTGCGCTGGACAGGTTTAGAGCAATGTAACATCATCTCCTCCGTGCAAAAACTCGACCGCGCCACGAACTGGGAAGAATTTCGCGACGCCCTGCGCGATTGGGATGTACCGCCGCAAAACTTGATCTATGGCGACAAAGAAGGCAACATTGGCTACGTGATGGCCGGTGCCATTCCCATCCGTGCGCAAGGCCAGCATCTGCTGCCCACACCCGGTTGGACAGGCGAGGACGAGTGGACGGGCTTCATCCCCTTCGATGAACTGCCCCAAACCTTTAACCCCGAGCAACATTTTATTGTCACCGCCAATAACCGCGTCGTGGACGACAACTATCCCTACTACATTACCAATGAATGGCTGAACGGCTACCGGGCGCAACGCATTCGCGACCTGATCCTCAGCAAAGGCAAGCTGGCACCCGCCGATATGGCAACCATCCAGGCCGACCAATATGCCCTGCCCGCCGTTGAGATCGTCCCCCACATCTTAGCCATCCCCACCAATGCACCGCTAGAAAAAGCCGCCCAGCATATCCTACGCACCTGGAATTATGTTTTGGCACCCGATAGCGTCGCAGCAGCCATCTATACCACCTTCCTGCATAAACTGGAAAAAATTGTCTTCGGAGCCATGTTCGGTGCGGACGAAACGCTGATCCAGGGCTACCTGGGCCGAGGAGCAACCATCCTCGCCTTAACAAACGGCTATGCCAGCCGCAGCAAACCACTACTCATTCGTCTCATGAACGCGCGTGACGATAGCTGGTTCGCGGATTCGGCCATTCCCAACGGCCCTAAAGCGTGGCCCATCGCCCTCAGTTGCGCCTTCACCGCCAGCATCGAAGAACAGCGCGACAAACTGGGCGACGACATAACACGCTGGCACTATGGCAAAATCCACCAAATGACCTATAATCACCCCCTGGGCATGATAAAACCGCTCGCCAAAATCTTCAACCGCGGCCCATTTCCCGTTGGTGGCGATATCGACACCATTAATATGGGAGCATCGCTTCCCAACCAGCCCGAGGTTGTCATCACCGTCCCCTCGTACCGCCAGATCGTCAACCTTGCCGACATCAACAGCTCAGTCTCCGGCCATGCGCCCGGCCAGTCCGGCCATCCCGCCAGCAAACACTACGCCGACTTCATCAAACCCTGGCTACACGTCGAACACCATCCCATGCTCTTCGATCGCACCACCATCGAAGAAAACGCCTCCGGTACCCTCCACTTAACCCCCAATTGATAGCAACCGTAGGCGCACAATTTATTGGCGCACCGCCGATTCATCGGCCCGTCCCGGTAGCTGATGAATCGGCGGTGGGTACGGTAAACCGGCCCCTACACACCATTCATAAAACTCATGCCACCTCATATCACCCGTGGCGGCCCCTGCCTGATACGTGTACGCACCTCTTCAAGACTCGTATTGCCCCAGCGTGCTTCCATCCACCATGTGATGCCTGCCTCTATCCACGGGCGCACAATAGCCGCCGCACGTTCGGGATCATCACCGGGTGTCTCACCCTCCCAAGTGATATCGAACGGGGTAGTCAACGTGCGGTTAGCCTCGACATAGGCTTTGATGGCCCGGATATCATCGGGAGTCATCGGATTATCGCCGCCGTCCATCTTCTGCGGGATAATACCATCCCAGCGCACTACACGCTGCATAGATTTCTGGCGCGGCCACGCTCCCACGACCCACACTGGTATGCGTGGTCGTTGCACAGAGGGTGGCAGCAGCTTCATAGGCTGTACATGATACCGCTCCCCATCATGAGAGAACAGTTCACCGCTCCAGGCACCATTCAGGATATCCAGGCACTCATCCATGAGCTGCGCACGTCCCTTAGCGGTCATCTCCTCTCCAACTTTGTAGAAACCAGCATCATCCGCTGCCGCACCCAGGCCAACCGGCAGCACTATTCTGCCACCAGAAAGATGATCGAGCGTCATCGTTTCGCGGGCCAGTTTCCATGGTCGCCGCCGCGAGATAGCAGCCAGCATCGGGCCAAGTATAACGCGCTCGGTCCGCACCGCCATAAGAGCCAACAAAATCCACGGGTCATAGAAGACTGGCCCAGGCGGATAATCAGGAGTATCTATTGAGATACAGTCAGGGATAAACACGCCATCCCATCCAGCTGCCTCCGCCTCCGCCGCCATTTCAGGGATCGTCCAGACATCACCACCAGGAAGAATGAAACCATAACGCATAGCCGATTTTCTCCTTCTCTATACTTATTTTCCCTATTCATAATACCGTAGCTTTCATGACATCCTCTGTCATATTTTCCCGACAACCATCCCTTACAGATTCTTTACATTTTATTGATGCATTTCCGTGTTGGATACGCTAAATTATATTCAGTACAAAACCACCGTTCATTTATGTAGAGCTTGCAACACATTATTAAAGGAGAGACTGCCTCTATGCTGACCCGCAGCACAGAGGCCAGCAATACATCACCTATGAAAACACCTTTCTTTCAAGTGCATCCACTGCGCCTCACGCGCTGGGTATTGTTACCACTACGCCTGTTTCTAGGCATCACCTTTATTTACGCTGGTTTACAAAAGCTAACCGACCCACAGTTCTTCGATCCCACAGCGCGTGGCTATATTGGCAAACAAATTATCGGCTTCGCCTCTGGCTCCCCATTACATAATCTCCTCATCCAGGTTGCCGTACCGCACGCCCACATCTTTGGTTTGCTCATAGCCTTTGGCGAAATCGCTATCGGCATCGGCACCATCCTTGGCTTGCTGTTCCGGCCCGCCGCCTTCTTTGGCCTCTTGCTCAGTTTGACATTTTTCCTTACAGCCACATGGCGCGTGTTCCCATACTTCTACGGAGCCGATATCGTCTTCGTCTTCTGCTGGTTAACACTGCTCATTGCCAGCCCCAGCAACACAGGTCTACCAGCTCTAGATGACCTGTTTGTACATCGCTATCTCTCGCACCAACAACGAAAGCGGTTCGCGCCTCTGCTCGCCTTCTTTCTCGGCATAGATCAAGAGGCTCCCACACCCGTCTCCTCGACAGACAACGCCCAAACACAAACTCGACCATTACCCACCAATAAGCGTCCTACCCAGCAACAAAGTCGCTACGCCCTTGCATTGCAGCACGAAAGGGAATCGCGCCGCAACTTCATAGTTGGTACGTTAACAGGTGCTGGAGGTATGTTCGTCCTGGCATGGCTTTGGAACACGCTGCATCTTTTCCCAGGCACTGCTGACACGTCCACCTCCACAGGGACAAGTACAACCGCGCCCGCTGGTACAACACCTGCCAATGGCGCACCTGTTACGGCAGGTGCAGGCACCCCTATTGCCCAGGTCAACTCCGTCCAGAACAATAGCTCGGTCAACTTCACCATCGCCTCCAACAACGATCCCGGTATCCTCGTGCGCCTCAACAACGGGCAATTCGTAGCCTACGATGCCACCTGCACGCACGCTGGTTGCCCGGTCGATTATGACCCCAGCAGCCAGATGCTCGTCTGCCCTTGCCACGGTGCCGCCTTCGACCCCTCCAAAAACGCCGCCGTCGTCCAGGGACCCGCCTCCACCCCTCTAACCAGCGTCCCCGTACACGTCGATAGCGCAACCGGGTCTATCACAGTCAACTAGAAATTCTATGAACGAGGCATGCCTGCTTCGTCTCAACTCTTGGCTCGTTCAAAAAGTCGTTGTGCTACTGACATACTGTTGTCACTCGCATCGGGTAAACTGTTGGTATGAAAGAAATCAAGTGCCGCTGATGGGACAGTTCCTCAGCTTTAACCAACTTTGACCGACTTTGAAAGGATGGAATACTCATGGCAAAACTTCTCGGCCCCGATTTTATCAGCTTGCAGGTACGCAACCTCTCCGCCTCGCTCACGTTCTACACGGAGATATTGGGCTTGCCTGTCGATTCGCGCTTCAATGCTCCCGATTTTGTCCTCTTCGACTCCAGCACGATCCCCTTTGCCCTCCGCGAAGCACCAATGAACCCGGCTGAAGCACCGCAGCCAGGATGGGGTATGACGCTCTGGATCGACTGCGATAATGTCAATGCGTTGCATGCCAAATTGGAAGCGGCTGGAGCCACCATCATCAAGCAACCCTTCGATGGCCCGTTCGGGCGCACCTTCATCTTTGCTGACCCCGATGGGTACCGACTCACGGCCAACGAGAACCCCTGGGACCGCTTTCCTTTAGGTGGCAGGCACCCGGCTTAGGAGAAAGGCGTTCAACAAGAAGTTCTAGCTCTTCACTCGCCCAGCTCCGCCATCTCGAGATGGCGGAGACGCATGGGGTCGGCGACCACGTTGATCTCGACGATCTTCCCGCGTGTGATCGTGAGATTGAGGACGAGGAATAGCCGACCTTGCTTGTTGGCCACGACGATTCCTACCGCTCCGTTCACCAGAGCAGGTCGTGCGCCCAGGGCACGCCCTGAGAACTCCTTGGCCACGGCAGCCGCACCACGAACCTCCGGTGTCGCGCCCACAGGTACAGCTGTAACGTCGTGTCGGAACACAACGTCAGGGTCGAGCAGGGCGAGCAGCGCGTCAAAGTTACCGGCACGCGAGGCGGCGAGGAAGGCGTTGACCACTCTTCGCTGGTAGGTGAGATCAGCATCGGGAACCGTTGCCACTCCTCGCACCCGGCGGCGTGCGCGGCTCGCGAGCTGCCTTGTTGCAGTCGGGGAACGCTCCACAATGGGAGCAATCTCCTCGAAAGGCACGGCAAAGATGTCGTGCAACACGAATGCGAGACGCTCGGCGGGATTCAAGGTATCGAGGACCACGAGCAACGCAAGGCCAACCGAGTCGGCCAGAATCGCTTCGTCCTCTGGGTTGATCCCGCCCTCACGGCTCATGATGGGCTTAGACACGGACGCTTCCAGGGACTCCTCACGCCGTGAGTTGCGCGAGCGCAACATATCGAGACATATCCGCGCAACCGCCGTGGTCAGCCATCCACCCAGGTTCTCGACGCCGCTCGCGTCGGAGCGACTGAGGCGGAGCCAGGACTCTTGCACAGCGTCGTCCGCTTCGGAGAGTGAGCCGAGCATCCGGTAGGCCACCGCCCGCAGGTGGGGACGCTCGGTCTCGAATTGCTCCGCCAGCCATTTGTGTTCGTCCATCAGTTCTATTCCTTTATGTTGTTCTCTATCTGTCACATTCCCTCGTCGCATTCCGTCATTGTAGTGACGAGCGAAACCCAGCGCACATCCATCGGTCACATTCCCTCGTCGCATTCCGTCATTGTAGTGACGAGCGAAATCCACCCAATGTGACAGGAGACTAGCTCCCATTGAAGCACCGTAGGGGCGACCCCGTCAAGATCAAGCCTGGATGTGAGAGCATCCTGTTGGACAATTTTAGATGAAGCTGGTGATTCTTTTCAGTAAAGACACCTGAAGGAGAACAATGATGCAAGCACGAATGAGCAACCCGACCATGATCCTTCCTGACGCCACAAAAGGCATACAAGCCCTGCTCAAGGCCACGAGGCAGGGCGGCGTGCCATCGGTGACGCTTGAGCTTGTCCACCTGCGTGCAAGCCAGATTAATGGCTGTAGCTTCTGCGTTGACTCTGGCGCACACAGTGCCAAGAAGGCAGGCGAAACAGACGAGCGTCTCTTCGCCGTGGCGGCCTGGCGCGAGGCACCCTACTTCACCGACGCCGAACGTGCCGCCCTCGCACTCACCGAGGCCGTCACCCGGCTTGCCGACCGGGCCGACCCTGTCCCAGACTCGATCTGGGAAGAGGCCACCCGGCACTACGACGAGCAGGGACTCTCGGCTTTGATCCTCATGATCGCCACGACCAACCTCTTCAATCGCCTCAACGCCACTATCAGGCAAGTGGCAGGCAGCCAAAACTGGTAGCGTACCTCAAGCATTGGAAGACCAACCCGCCCATCTCCGCACAGGTAACGGTAAAGTATAGTGTGAGCCACACTCTAGGGTGCCAAAAGCACCCCCAGAGTGTGGCTCACACCATATTTACCTCCCAATTCTGGAAAAAATGTGCTATAATAGCTCCGACAGCGACTCATAGCATGCACTACCACAAAAATAAACAAGCACGCTCTGAATCCTTGCCAGAGGTACATTTAGGAACAACACAAAGGAATATACAGCGATGCAGGTAGCTTTTTTAGGCGGAGCGAGCGGCGTTGGAGCCAGTTGTCTCGCCATCGAACTCGCCGAACAGTGGTTTATCGTCGATGCCGGAGTACGTGTCGATCACAAGGCCGACCCCTTGCCCGACCTCGCCCAGCTTGAGGGCAAAGATGTCCGCGCAATCTTCGTCACCCACGCCCATGCCGACCACATCGGAGCCTTACCGCTACTGCATAGAGCCTTCCCCACCACCCCTATCTTTACCTCGCGTGGCACCGCCTTGTTGATGGAAGTCATGCTGGCCGACGCCCTCAAGATCATGGCGCGACGAGCGGTTGAAGAAATGGAATTGCCGCTCTACCCGGAAGAATTAGTCTCAGGCATGCTCATGCAAGTACGTTCCCTACCCGTTGGCGAACCGTTTACCGTGTCGATGCTACCAGGCATCACCATTCATGCCAGCCGCGCCGGACATATCGCCGGTGCCGTAAGCCTTGGCTTCGAGTCCGCCAACGGCTCCATCGTCGTCTCAGGCGACATCAGCAGCACCCCACAGCGCACAGTCCTCGGTGCTACGCCGCCACCAATCAAGCACTGCGACCTGCTGGTACTGGAATCCACCTATGGTTCGCGGCTCCATCCCAATCGTCAGGCCGAGGAGCAACGACTCGCCCAGGCCGTCGCCGAAGGGTTAGCGCGTGGTGGACATACCCTCATCCCCTGCTTTGGTCTGGGCAGGGGACAGGAAGTCCTCCTACTCTTACAAGCGGCCCAGGAACAGGGCCAGATCCCCGAGTTTCCCATCTATGTCGATGGTCTGGTGCGCCGCGTCTGCACCACCTACCAACTGCTGCCGGAATTCCTCACCCCACGCTTACAACGCCAGATTCGCAAAGGCTTTCTCCCCTTCACCGGGCCAAACATCACCTTCGTGCGCGATGAAAAAGAGCGCGAACGCATCCTGGCTGGTCCGCCCGCTTGCATTCTCTCCAGTAGTGGTATGCTTACCGGAGGCCCCAGTGCCTGGTATGCAGCGCGTTTGGCACCAAATCCCAACGCCTCTATCCTCATCACCGGCTACCAGGACGAGGAATCGCCCGGTAAGAAACTGCTTGACCTTGCCGATCACAAACAGGATACCCTGGAACTGAGTGGACAACGCGTCCAGGTACAATGTACCGTGGCGAAATATAGCTTGAGCGCACATGCCGATGGTGGCGAGTTGGCTAGCTTTGCCGCCGCCCTCAATCCGCGCCACGTCGCCCTCGTCCATGGCGACGAAGACGCTCGCCGCTCCCTACGCGGTCTACTCACCGGAACACAAGTCTTGCTGCCCACCAACGGCACCACCACCGTCATCGAGCAGAAAAAAGCACGCTCCAAGCACACTACCGCTACCGAAGAAGCTCCCGTACAGCTACCAACCCTGCCAACAGGGGTAGGAGCGGGACAACCATTCGAGTATCCCGACGTTGAAAAACTCTGGCGTGCGGTAGTAGAAGTGCCAACGCTGCGCATCATCACGGCCCGTGAACTGGCTCTTGTCTGGTATGGCGAAGCCACGGAAGAGTACACCGAGAGCATCCTGGATGTCTTCGCGCAAGACTACGAGCAACGCTACTTCATCCGCCAATCCGCCCTCGAAGAGGCTTACCGCATCCGTGGACAACACGAAGAGGAACCCGGCGACTTCCTGAGCGACCTCGTAGGCAGTGTTCTCCTGCTGCTCGTCAGCCCCGAAAGTTCCAAACCCGTCATCTGTCGCTCCATTGAGCCAGGTGCCGCTGTCCGCGTGCTGCTTCCTAAAGGCGTCTCGCAAGAACGCATGCGCTTCCCCTTCTCTTCTATCCTTGAGGTGCTAGGACCAGCCCCACAAGATATGCAATCATCCTATGCCAAAGCTGGCACCTACCTCAATGACCTGGTCAAAGCCATGCGACGCATACGACGCACCGTCTCCGCGCACGACCTGGCTCGTCGCTGCTACGAAAACGTTACCTACACCCTGGGCGAACTCTGTGCCGCCGCCGGACTGTTCCCCCAATCGTTGGAAGACCGTCTGGCCCTGGCAAAAATCCTGCAACAACACCCACGACTCTTCACCCAGTCTCGCGGTATCTTCGAAGGCGAAGGTCTGACACTCTACGGACTCGCCCCAGAGTGGCAAGAGGCCTTGGAAGAGGAGGAAGAGTACGAACGCCCCGACCAGAACTGGATACTCTCCGTCATCGAAAACTACCTTGTTTCCGCCACCGGTTCCCCCGGTTCCCTCAGTCTCCCTGCCGATCTCTACCGCCGCAGCGTCGATCCCGACACGGGAGCCGTCGTTCTCTACTTCCACTTTCCAGCCGTGGCCGAAACGCGCTACGCCGAAGCCATCGCCGCCGCCGCCGAGGAAACTGGCGTCCCCATCAGCATCGCCCCCAACGCTCACCAGGGCGTCCTTGCCAAAACCGCTCGCCAGCATATTCCCCAGAGCCTTTCAGTGCAAGGTTCGCCTTCCATCTACCTTGATCGCAGCATCGTCTCGCTCAACTGCACAGGACGCACAACCCAGGAAGAGCTGACACAGGCACAAGCCAGCTTCTTTGCCGAGACCGGCTGGCACCTTGAAATAAAAGGAGCCATCGTTTCTAAATCAGCACCATCCGCCACAACTGATACATCTGCTACAATTGACACAACTGATACAACTGATACATTGAACAAACCCAACACGTCTGCTACATCGGACACAACCGCTACAACTGACACAATTGACACAACTGCTACATCGCACAAACCCGACACATCCCAAAACGGTGCAACATTGCCCAATCTCCCCACCGTACCTTCGCAAGCAGCAGAAATACCCGCATCTGTTGCATCAACACCAACACTACCTTCAGCACCGCTGAGCCAGCACGACGCTATTCAACTAGCCCAACACATGTTCAACGCTCTACCCGGCTTTTACAAAGCTGGCGGAGAAGTAGCAACCACGACCTTGCTGCTCCGTTTCGCATTTCCACTGGTCACGCAAACACGCTACGCTGGCCTCCTCGCCGAGTTAGAGACACAAACTGGCTGGCATGTGCGCTTGCATCAAACACCCCATCAACAAGCCTTAATCGAGATGGCTCGTCGCTTACTGCCAGCAGAACTCACCTGCGATGGCGTGCCTTCACTCTACCTGGATCAACAGGCTGTCATGGTAAATTACGTGGGACATACCAGCCCCGAAGCTTTGCAGAATGCACAACAACAATTTCTGGCCGAGACAGGTTGGCACCTCAACCTCATTGCTCCCGGCAAGAAAACCACTCCCATCGGTCGCACGACTCGAATGACGCAGGGCGAAGCACTAGCTCTCACAGGCGAGACATTTAAGGAGGTACCAGACTTCTATCGTGTCGGGGCCGATGCGAACAAAGGAGTGCTCTGGATACACTTCCACTTCCCAGATAAAGCCAGGGAACGCCACGCCCAAAAGATTGCCGACCTTGCCACCCAAACTGGCTGGAAAGTCTATCTCTACCCCTATGTGCATCAAAAAGCCCTCATTGATGCCGCTCGCCAACTTCTTCCTGAAGGCGTGGCCGTGAACGGCAAAGCCTCGCTCTATCAAGACAGCCGCACCCTCACCCTGTCCTGCACCGGCTCTATCCCCGCCGAAACACGGGAAGAACTTCAGGACCAGTTCACCTTCGAGACAGGCTGGACCTTAGACCTGCGCACACCCGTCGAGGAGTTCTACATTATTAATGAATGAAGCAGAGCTTTGCATGAGTAAGCGTTTCTACAACACGCTCACTCATGCAAAAATCTTTACAAGACATTTGGAGAGAAGAGGTCCCGTGAGCGGACGTGAGAGATGTCCTGGCTGTCATTCTGAGCGGAGCGAAGAATCTGTCTGCTGGCCGACCAGAGATTCTTCGCTCCGCTCAGAATGACAGCCCTTATCTCCAAATGTCTTGTTACTTACTCAACCACTTGACAAGCCCATAACAATATGTTATATTGTGCTATAGCAAATAGTTATGAGGGGGCTGCATGAACCTGGCGGAAAAAATGAAACATTTACGCGATGTTGAAGGCGATCTACGCGGCTTCAATCGTCCCATGACGCAGATGGAAGTCGTGAAAGCTATGCAAGAGGAACTGCACGAAAGCCTGAGTCAGGCTTACCTCTCACAAATAGAAAGTAGCAAGCGTGTCCATTTGACCGCTTCAAGCCGCGCTCTGTTAGCCAACTTTTTTAAAGTACATCCAGGCTACCTGGTCAGTGACCCGCCTGACTACAGTACCGATCTGTTGACCGACATGGAGGCCGCTAGTGACCGCTTTGTTCCCTGGCTGGGAGCCAGTGCCGCGGAATGGCAGACCGATCCCATTATCGCTAATTTCTTTCAACGCCTGAGCAGCAGAGAAGACCCGCGCCAATATCTTACCCTCTTTGAGCAACTGCTGTACTTTCCTGTAGACGAGCTAGAGGCCATTTTCTCGGCATACCTGCTCAAACAAGAAGAGGGCGTAGATTAATATCATTGATTGGATGAGAAGCTATATCGTACGTCTATAGCAAGGAATGCTGTTTTTTTGCAGAGTTTGTATTCGTGTACATGTGCTTGCATTGAGGTTTTAAGGAGCCATCCATGATACAGGGCCAATTTAAGCCCTTGGGCCAGCGGCAACACCTGCTCATGGCAGAGCGTGGTCGCCTGTCAAAACAATACCCGGTACTCTTACCTGTCATCCTTATTTTCGGTTCGGGCGTTTTATGTATCGCCAGTTTCTATGCGGATACGCTATTTCCACTTCTGGCAGTTATCGGTGTGCCAACAGCCCTCTTGTGCCTATCAGCGGCACTGGTACTGGGCGTGGCTGGCATACTGGCCAGTATCATCAGTATACTAGAAACTATTGATCGGTTACGTGTACAAACGACAACGTTTCCGAAACCGAAGGGAGCTTAGCAATGTTCATCGCCACAGACCCGCTTTCCCTCGTCTTCATTGTCTGTTTTCTATTCGGGTTCCTCTTCTTCCTCGGAACGGCCCTTTTAGGAAACCTGGGACATGGACATAGTCACATTGGGCATTTTGAGCATATTGGGCATGTCGGCGGGCATGAAGTTGCCCATCACGTTGCGGTAGGAGGACACGATCAGCCATCGCACGGTAGCGACCATGGTAACCATGCCGCCCATCACGCTCTTCCTCATGCGCAAGGGACTGGGCAGGAAACGCGTACACAGCAACAAGCCAACAATCAGCACAATGCCCATGATCTTAAAGGCTCCTTGCTGTCATTTATCAACCCCACCTCTATCGTACTCTTCCTGCTTGGATTTGGCTTTTTCGGCTACGTCTTTCATAATACAGCCCATTTAGCACTGCCTTTTACACTGATATTAGCCGGTATTGGTGGCATCACCATCGCCGCCATCCTGCTGGTAGCACTCAGCCGCGTTTTCGGCGAGAGCGAAGCGAACACGATACAGGATGTATCGGATCGCACCGGCCTACTGGGCAAAGTCAGCATTACCATCCAAGACAAGAGCGTAGGTGAAATCATTTATGTCTCTCCTGGTGGCATGCGTAAAAGCATCGCTGCCCGCAGTGTCGATGGGCGTCGGATAGAGCGCGACACGGAAGTTGTTGTGCTCAACTACCTGCATGGCATCGCCGAAGTTGATACCTGGGAACATTTCATGAACGAGGAGGAGAAACCACCGTTCGAAAACACTGCATCCAACGAAGAAGAATTAGCAAAACTGCGTACACTCATTGAAGAATCAGGTCCGACCAACACAGAATTGGTCATGAGAAAAGACCCCTATAAGGAGTAAGTGCTATGGATACTATTCTATTCCCCATTATTATCGGCGTCGTTGCCTTAGTGGTGGTTGTCTTTATCCTCTTTCAGACCGCCGGACGTTTATTACGTAAGGTTGGCCCAAACCAGGCCCTCATTGTCTATGGCCTGGGGGGAACAAAGGTGATTACCGGTGGCTCAAAAACAGTCATCCCCATGTTACAGCGAGCACAGGACTTCTCCCTTGAGTTGATGTCCTTTGATGTCGCACCGTCGCAAGATTTGTATACCACGCAGGGCGTAGCCGTGAACGTCGAGGCCGTGACCCAGATCAAAGTGCGCTCCGATGAGCAAAGCATTAGGACTGCCGCGGAACAGTTCTTAAGCAAACAGCAGGATGATCGTGAAAACCTGATCCGCCTGGTTATGGAAGGCCACCTACGCGGCATTGTCGGCCAGCTCACCGTGGAAGAACTGGTGAAAGACCCAGAAAATGTCGGCTCCAAAATGCTCAAAACCGTTACCCCCGACATGGAGAAAATGGGGCTGGAAGTCATCTCCTTCACCATTAAAGATGTACGCGACAAGAACGATTACATCACCAACATGGGCCGACCACAGATTGTCGAAATTCGCAAACAGGCCGACATCGCCTCGGCACTGGCCCAACGCGATACGCAAATACAGCAAGCCAATGCCTCCCGCGAAGCCGCCGTCGCCAAATCGCAGGCCGATCAAGGACGTGTTAAGGCCGAGACCGAATCCCTGGGCTTCCAAGCAGAGTCACAGCGTAACCTGGCTTTGAAGAAAGCCGCCTTTGATGCTGAGGTCAAAAAACAACAAGCTTTTGCCGACAAATCCTATGATATCCAGGCCAACGTGTCGCAGCAGCAGGTCATCGCTGAAGCGGTCAAAGTTACCGAGGTCGAGAAGAACGCCCAGATTCGCGTGCAACAAGCTGAAATCCAACGCCGCGAATTAGAACTACAGGCTACCATCCAGAAAGAAGCCGAAGCCGAACGCCGTCGCGTCGAGACGGTCGCCGAAGCCGAGCGACAGCGCACCATCCTTGAGGCCCAGGGCCAAGCCGATGCCGTCAAGACACGCGGTATTGGTGATGCCGAAGCCAACAAAGTGCGTGGTATTGGTGATGCCGAAGCCAACCGCGCTCGCGGTCTCGCCGAAGCCGAAGTCATCCGTGCCAAAGGTTTAGCCGAAGCCGAAGTCATCCGCGCCAAAGGTGAAGCCGAAGCCGACGCCATGAAGGTCAAAGCCGCCGCGTTCCATGAATACAACCAGGCCGCCGTTCTCGATAAACTCCTCACCGGTATGCCTGAAATCGTCCGTGCCATCGCGGAGCCATTGAGCAAGGTTGACAAAGTTACTATTGTCTCCACCGGCAGCGACAACTCCCATGGCATGGGTGCCAGTCGCATCACTGGCGATATCATGAGCATGGTCGCCCAGGTTCCGGCCCTCTTTGAAATGCTCAGCGGTGTCCACATTGGCGATCTGATGAAAAATGTACCCGCCCTGGCCAATCAAGACGGCAACCAGAGCAATAACACCAACGGTTCCAATGGCAATAAAGCCAACGGCACCGGCGCAATCGTTGACGTTGATACCGCCACGAGCGACAAATAGCAACTCTGCATCCACGCAGGTGAATCGTAGGGGTCGATTTATCGCGCCCACCGCCGATTTATCGGCCCACATGGATACAGAACCCAAATAGAAACGCCCAGCCCTGCCACCCAAGGTACCCTGGAGGTGGCAGGGTATGGCTTAACTTGATACCTATATCTTAGCTATAGGGGACATATATTTATGAATTTGTTGGAACGCGTGCTCACATTACTTGGAGCTAACCTCAACTCGATGGTTGAGAAAGCCGATGACCCTGAAAAAGTCTTGCGCCAACTACAGCTTGATATGCGCAATCAGTTGGTCCAGGTCAAAACACAGGTTGCTACCACTATCGCTGAAAGCCATAAACTGCAAAAACGCAGCAAGGAACAGACGACAGAGGCTGATCTGTGGCTGAAAAAAGCAGAGCAAGCGATCCAACAAGGCAATGATGATGCCGCCCGCAAAGCCCTCTCTCGTTACAATGATGTCCTCAAGCAAGCAAAAAGATATCAGCAACTCCAAAAGGAACAGGAACAACTGGTACAGACCATGCGTGGTGCGCTCCGTCAGCTTGAAGCCAAAATTACCGAGGTTGAGACCACCATCGACCTCCTGCTAACGCGCAAGCGCAACGCGCTCATCCAACAGCGCGTCTATGACACCTTGAGCAAAACAGGTGGCCCCAAAGAGCGTGAACGAGCCGCTCGCGCACAAGATGCCGTCATGGAAGCGGAAGCTCGCGCTCGCGCCTTAGCCCAGTTACACGGTCAAGATATCACCGCCCAGCTCGATCAGCTTTCCGACGATCAAGTCATTGAAAGCCAGATGAGTGAAATCAGGAACAAACAAAAACCGACACGCCAAACCCCGCTCTTGCAGGCAGGAAATACCCCGCCATCACCGCTCATCCCCCCACAGCCGCAATTAAACACCCCTGTCAAGCAACAGGTCGCGGACAACGGCGACAACCAGGCTCATCAGGCCCACAAAGGACAGGGGCTATATGTCAACCCTGACATCACACCCACGTCACCAACAACCAGCAAGGAAGAGGAAATTGCCCAACTGAAACGCCTATTGGATTAACCCATGATAGTAGAGTATCGTGAAGAGAATAATGAATGCCAGCCCGATAAACATTCCCACAATAAAAGAGCGGCGGTTTATTCTTCTTTCTTCGTCTGGTGGAGAAGTTTTTTCACTCATAACGTATATCCTCTATCACAATGCGGCACCGATAGCACCCTCGACGTTCGCCATCACTTCCAGGCTCTCGCCAGGGTCGGATTCGCGTGATGTGATAAGCACCTGAAAAGCACTCTCATCTATCATACGCAACAAAATATGCCGCTCCGCACTGGAAATCACTACCTCCTCATATTTCCCCCACTTGCCATATTCCAGCGACAGCAGCACCCCCTGCAAAATAGTGCTAAAGTAGCCGCACATATGCGCAATATCCAGTTCATCCACAGCGACCTGCGCGATTGGCTGCCCATCCATATTCACTACGGCAGCCGCAACAAAGCCAGGGATTCCATATCCCAGCGTTTGCAGGGCAGCCACCAGGGCCGGGTAGTTCCTTTTTTGTGTACGAGGCGTACCCAATGCGCCCGTACTGGCCATCGGCCCACTTTCCTGTTGTCCGTTCAATGCGAAGGCGTCGCTCGTCCTTCTTGCTTGTGCAAGGCTTTGCAGTGGCCCACTCGGTATTGGCGTCTGCGCTGGTGGTTGCCATTCAGGCGACCCCGTACGCCGATTGCCCATGTCACCGCTTTTCGTCATCGTCTTTTGTGGTCCCGTGGCTTGCTTACGTGGCAACTGGCCAGTGGTTTTTCCCTGGGGAGGAGGTGTTGTCGGTTGCCATACGGCTGGCGGCGGCTTGGATGCCGGCACTTTAGCAGTATTTGAAAGCGCGGAAGGGCGCAGCATTGACATATCCGCCCTGGTTGGTTGCTCAGTTAACCACGAAGGGAGATCTTCCCTTTGACCGCCAGGCGTTTTATGCACAGTATCAGGCACACTATTTCCACTGTTAGCTCCACTGGCCCCATTGGTCTTGTTGATCCCGTGAGGCGGCGTTTGCCCATAGACCCTGGGATTCTTCGATGTCACTGCCGTATCAGCTACGTTTTCCGCATGATTGCCTTTTGCGTTGAATGCTGGCATTTTTTCAGATGGTTGCCACCATTCCTTGCTACCACTACTACCATCCCTGCCATTCCCATTGCCTGGACCATCTCCTTGTTCATTTCCCTGGTTCCTATCTGCCATGAAAGAACCCTCCTCCCCTTCCGCTAACACCATAAAAGGACTATCATTATCCAACGCGTGTCCCAGCGGTATGCTCTGCCGAATAGCTTCATGTTCACCGCTCGACTGCTGTACCATCGCGTACTTGGCACGGTACTGTAGTGCCTGAAGAATCAAGCGTGCGAGGGGTTGCGTAACATTGGGTGTAATCTGCTCATTCCACGGTTGATGAATAACCGTGCCATTTTTATACGCGGCCAGCGCAAAAAAAGCCTCTTCGCCACGCAATATCCCATACTCCGCCCAGATCAACTCGCCCCCCTGAAAACGCAGCACTCCGCGTTCCTCTATCCCGGTATTCACCAGCAAAGCGATATTCTTGCGGCTCATCGTGATGATTTGTATAACGTCCAGCAAGTCGAAGGAGTCGAGATTCGCCGAGAAGCCCGTTTGTTGCAGCAGGCGGCGCAGTTCCTCTTTCAATAGATGCAGGTTGAGCGGCTTTTCCAGGTAGCCTGCTACACCAGCTTCTAACGCCTGTGTACGCGTCTCAGGGGAGCCGAACGCTGTCACCATAATCATACGGGTTTGGGGGCGATAGGCACGTAGCCACTGTAGCAATTCAAAGCCATCCGCGCCGGGTGTCTTCAAATCACCGATCACTACATCGTATTCCTCCAACCAGACCATGCGTATTGCTTCCGCTCCACTCCGCACACCCTGCACTACATACCCGTCCTTGCGCAGTGAATTGACAATGCCCTGGTTGAGCTGCTCATCATCTTCAACCACGAGTATGCGCATTTGATCCGACATCGCTCTACCGCCTACAATGGATTTTGTCTACTTTATCTGCTGCCAGCACAAAGAGCTTAGCAGTTCCCCCTACTACTCTGACACCCTTCATTTCATGTAAAAAGCAGGGATGCAAGGGGCTGCCGCCCCTTGACTGGGGTCTGGGGCTGTGCCCCAGTCTCCCTCTCTTTCCCGCCGCCGTAGGCGGCATTCACATGAAGTGGGTCAAAGCACTACATCAATCAAAAAATACAAACAGGCAAACATAATAGCAACATTGTTTAGCCTTGTATTACTTGCAGAGTGTATCACGGCACTGAGGGGTTGACAAGCCCTCTTGGCTTTTTTTCGCCCAAGTGCTATACTTTCGGCAAGACTACTAAAAAGACACAATCCAAAGGGAACTGTATGCAACAAGATATTCAGCAGAACTCCTGGAAGCATAGTGCAGGAGTCGCAGCAGCACAACTGATCGAAGATGGCATGGTCATCGGCCTGGGTAGCGGCTCAACCGCCACCCACCTCGTCTACGCCCTCGCACAGCGTCTACAAACCGGTTTGCGCATCGTTGGGGCTGTCCCAACCTCAAATGCCACAGGCGAGCTAGCCAACAGCCTCGGCATCCCCCTCACCACCCTTGACGCCCATCCCCAGCTTGACCTGGTCATCGACGGAGCCGACGAGATCGATAGCCAGCTCAACCTCATCAAAGGCGGCGGTGGCGCACTACTCCGTGAGAAAATTGTGGCCTCTACCGCTCGCCGCTTTGTGATCGTCGGCGACATCACCAAATTGGTTCCCATACTCGGCAAGGGCTTTGCCCTGCCCGTAGAAATCGTTCCCTTTGCTCTCGCACCCGTACAGAGCCGTTTAGAGACCCTGGGCATCACCATACAAGTGCGCAAACTCGGCAACCAGGTTTATATTACCGATAACGGCAACATGATCGTCGATTGCATCTTCCCCCAGGGCATCACCGACCCATTCGCTATCCATACCCGCATGAAAAGTATCGTTGGCGTCGTCGAAACTGGCCTCTTCCTGGGCATGGCCGAACAAGCCATTATCGGTGGCCCAGAAGGAGTCAAAGTGTTGTACGCATCGTCGTAGGGACAACACCCTGCCTGGGGGGCAGGTAATAAGGACGTGGCGGCAGATGGGGGGCCTGGTGCTTGTCCTGGTGGAAGAGCGGATATTTGACACAAAAAATGAACCGCCCCAACCAACCAAGTTTTCTTGACAGTAACCCATCTCCCACGTATACTTTAATAAGCTGTGACCCCCATTAGCCAGTATAAGGAGGTGCGTGCAATAGTCTTTTATCCTTTTTTTCGTAGCACTTTCCGCGTAGCTTCCCATTAAAAGTCATTGGCGACTTTTGCCGATTCAATGCTGTTGCCGCGTTCATCGCTACAAAGGAGCACTTCTCGTGAGCAAAGTTACCAGCGAATCATCAACCACCAACCCTTGGTCCCTGACAACTTACCGCATCGTTGTCGCGGGTGTCCTTGCGGCCATCACCATCGTCATGGGTATTATCCCTGGCATCGGATTTATTCCTATTCCTAACATTACCGCCGCTGCCACCATTGAGCACGTCCCAACCATTTTGGGCGGCGTGCTGGGCGGCCCCATTGTCGGTATGATTACCGGCCTCGTCTTCGGACTGGTCAGCTTCTTCCGCGCCACATCCCCTCTTTTCAAAGACCCACTGGTAGCCATCGTGCCGCGCATTTTGATCGGTCTCGTCTCATGGCTCGTGTATGCTGGCTTACAGCGTTTCAATAAGAGCCTGGCTGCCCTTGTCGCTGGCTTCCTTGGTTCGGCCACGAACACATTCTTTGTGCTCACATTCGCAGTCTGGCGTAATTTGTTACCTATAAAATTTGTACCGGCGATTATACCTCAAGCCGTCATAGAGGCCATCGTCGCCGCCATCCTGACTATGCTTATTGCTGGTGCTGTCCAGATCGTGCAGGGTCGCGTCGTCCGTGCTCCAGAAACGAAGTCACGCGACAAACTTGGGTATTAGTAGGTAAATGATAGAAGTTAACAACGTTACCTTTAACTATAGCTCACAGGGGGAGCAAGATGCTCCCCCGGCCTTGCGAGACGTGAACTTACGCTTCGATGCCGGCGAAACCGTCGCTATCATTGGACACAATGGCTCAGGGAAAAGCACACTGGCCAAACTACTTGCCGCCATTTTGCACCCCAACAGTGGCGATATCATCATTGATGGATTGCACACCACTGCCACCGGTGAAGACCTCTGGACGATTCGCCAGCGCGTCGCTATGGTCTTTCAGAACCCCGACGATCAACTTGTCGCCAATAGCGTCATCGACGATATCGCCTTTGGGCCGGAGAACCTGGGCCTACCGCGCTTTGAAATAGAGGAGCGCATCCAGGAAGCCATGGCTCTCCTCGATCTCACCGCCTATGCCGATATGGCCATCAGCGAACTCTCTGTCGGCCAGAAACAGCGTGTCGCTATCGCTGGCGTCCTCGCTATGCGCCCACGCTATCTCCTGCTCGATGAGCCAACTACCATGATCTCCGGTCATACCGCCCGCAACCTCTTGCAAACTGTGCGTCGTCTAGCCAGTACACAGGGTCTCACCGTCATTCACATCACCCACTTTATGCACGAGGTGACAGCCTTCCAGCGCGTTATCGTCATGCACGAGGGCAATGTCTTGATGGATGGTACCCCCGCTGCGGTCTTCACACGCTCCGACGAGTTACAAGCGGTCGGCTTAGCCGTCCCCCTGGTAACAAGCCTGGGCCAACGCCTCCGCGCCAAAGGTCTGACAGGGCTACCAGAGGTTGTGCTTTCTCCTGAGCAATTGAAGGTGGGCCTATGCTCTTAGAACTGAAAAATGTCCATTACACCTATCTGCAAGGGACACCTTTCGCGGTCAAAGCACTGCACGGCCTCTCCCTATCCATCGACAGTACACAAACTGTAGCCCTGGTGGGGCCAACGAAGTCGGGCAAATCAACCCTGGTCGATGTGCTGGCCGGGCTGATTAAGCCCGCTCCAGAAACATTTTTCTTTGAGGGTAGTGACGTTGGCACACCGTCCTTTGATATTGAGCAACTGCGCTCCACAGTGGGAGTCGTGTTCCAATCCCCAGAGGCGCAGATCTTCGAGGATACCGTTGGCAAAGATGTCTCGTTTGGCCCACGTCGCAAAAAACTACCATTAGAGGAGTCACGTCGCCTGGTTAAAGAGTCGTTAGAGGCGGTCAGCTTACCCTATGAAGATTTCCGCCTGCGCTACACCTACGCCCTGAGCGGCGGCCAGAAACGCCGTGTCGCCATCGCCGGTGTCCTCGCCCTACAGCCCAAAGTCATTATCTTTGATGAACCAACCGCCGGACTCGACCCACGCAGTCGGCGCGAACTGCTCGATTTGATCGTTACCTTGAAGCAACAGCACAACTTGACCGTTGTCTATACCTCTAGCGGCCTTGAAGATGTGATTGAGTTGGCTGATACCATCGTCATTCTCAACCAGGGGCGCGTCGCCTTTAGTGGCACCCCACGCGAAGTGCTGGCACGCATTGACGAATTGACCGCCCTGGATATCACCTTACCGGAAACAGCCCAAATTGCTCTCGCCCTGCGCGAAATCTTTCCCACGTTGCGCACCGATTTTCTAAACATTGACGAGCTTGAAGAAGAGATCTTGCTCCTGAAAGCCGCACAAGATTCGATCATCAAGACATCACAACAGTAGAGATAATGCCATGATTGAACTTTCCAGAGATATCGCTTTCGGACAATACATCAACAATGGCTCGCTGCTCACCCGCATGGACCCGCGTGCCAAGTTGCTCTGTGCGGTACTGCTCATCGCCCTGGTCTCCTATATTGGAGGCTTTACCGCCTTCGCCCTCTGTTTAGTCGGCTGTATCTTTCTACAATGGGCTTCGCGCATTTCCCTTCCCTACATCCTGCGCAGTTTCCGTGTCATTGCCATCTTCCTCGTCATCATTTACATTATCGAGGTCATCTTCTACTATTCGCCCACCCAAAACTCGACCATGATCTGGCAATGGGGCATCTTTAACATCTCCTGGGAAGGCATTATCCGTAGCGCATCCATCACCGTGCGCGTCATTTTTCTCTATTACCTGTCCTCCATGCTGCTCTTCACTACTTCGCTGGTGGACCTGACCGATGGCTCGGAAGCTCTGCTCTCGCCCTTGCAAAAAATAGGTATACCCGTCAATGCCTTTGTCATGGTATTGCTCATTGCCTTCAAATTTGTGCCTATCTTCGTAGCGGAGATAGAACGCCTGATAAAGGCTCAGTCAGCTCGCGGTGTGCGTTTCGATCAGGGCAATTTCGTGCAACGTGCCTTCAAGATGGGTCCCTTGCTCATTCCCCTCTTTATCAGTGGCTTCCGCCGTGCCGAAACCCTCTCGACCGCGATGGAGGCACGCTGCTATGGAGGAGCCAACCGATGGTGGCGACGCAGCAAGCGGCGCGCCCTCCATATGCAACGTTTTGATATCGTCATCCTAATAGCCACCATTCTCTTCTGCGTCATCACCGTGGTTGTCAATATAGTCGCACGGTAATTAACGTAGGAGCGCAATTGATTGCGTCAATATGCATTGAATTTAGGGCTAGCGGTTCACTTCTCACCAGGGCGAACGGAAGAGGGGAGACCCCCACCCAAAAAAGGGGGCGCGGGAGAGACCCACCACAGGAAAGGAAAAAAAAA
>JBPCJY010000029.1:0-17903 GCA_051004815.1 Ktedonobacteraceae bacterium | reverse complement strand
GGGGAGGGATCGTTTTGCTGCTCCCCACAGGCATGAAATGAGCCACCGGTGCGTGCTTTCCGGGGTACCCGCAGGGCTCGCCCCTACTATATCCGATTGGCCTTTCCCTATGCAAAGCGGCTCTGTGAGCCGCCTCGTGTATAGTAGGGGCGACCCTTGCGGTCGCCCTGGTGGGAGGCTGACCGCTTGCCAATCCATAACTTAATGCCTATGTGGGCCCGTTTACCGCGCCCACCGCCGATTTATCGGCTATCTCTCGCCCCACCATCACGATGTCAGTCTAGTAAGCGGCCAGCTTCCGCGCCGCTTTGAGAATCTTCTCAGCATTCGGTAGATACGCGGCCTCCAACGGCGGCGCATATGGGAAAGCTACATCGGGTGCCGCTACACGCGTGATTGGCCCATCCAGGTACTCGAACAAATCCTCGGCCAGGATAGCGGACAATTCAGCTCCGATGCCGCCAGTGAGCGTATCCTCGTGTACAATCAAGACCTTGTTCGTGCGCTTGACCGACTCCAGGATCGCCTCGCGGTCGAGTGGAGAGAGGCTGCGCAGGTCGATCACCTCGACCTCCAGGTCGTCCTCTTCCTCCAGTGTCTGCGCCGCCTTCAAGCATTGATGCACCATCGCCCCATAGGTGAGCAGCGTCATGTCCTCACCTTCGCGCCGCGTGATGGCCTTGCCCAACGGCACGATATAGTCTTCCGTGGGCAACTCCTCGCGCAACTCCGGCAAGCGGTAGAGCAGCTTATGTTCCAGGTACAGCACGGGGTTGTTGTCCCGAATAGCCGCTTTCAGCATCCCTTTGGCATCGTAGGCCGTCGAAGGCACTACCACCTTGATGCCGGGTGCATGGAAGAACCAGGCTTCGGGGCTGGACGAATGGAACGGGCCACCTTTGGTACCGCCGCCAGAAGGGCCACGGATCACCATCGGCACCGGCATCCCTACACGCCAATACATCTTGCTCGCCATGTTGATGATCTGGTCAAAGCCGCAGGTGATAAAATCAATAAATTGCATCTCCGCGATTGGGCGCATGCCCATCAGGGCTGCCCCCACCGCCGAACCAATAATCGCCGCCTCGGCCATCGGTGTATCAATCACGCGCTCAGGCCCGAACTCTTCCAGCAGACCCGCGCTTACCTTGAAAGCTCCACCGTAGTTCCCGACATCTTCACCGAGCAGGAACACGGCTTCATCGCGCTGCATCTCTTCGCGAATGGCTTGACCAATCGCTTCTAAATATGTTACTGTGCTCATCGCCGTCCAACCGCCTCCTCTGTCTCTTTTACTGTGTTGAACGGTTTACCGGTACGCCGATCCAACGCATTGACATAGCGTGCATCTTCGGCACCAGGCTCGCCAACAATTGCGACAGGCCCATCGGGCGCAAACACGTAATCCCCTACCGTCTCACCATCAGGATCAGGACTGTTCTCCGCGTAGCTAACGGCATCACTGACCACCGCTTTGATCCTCGCCTCTATCTCGGCCTTATCAGCCTCTGTCAAGCTATGCTGCTGCATCAGGTATGTTTCAAAGCGTGTAATGGGGTCTTTTGCCAGCCATTCTTCGCGCAACTCTTTCGGCACATAGTCGGCCCTATCCGCCTCTGAATGTCCACGTACGCGAAATGTTTTGCACTCCACAAGGGCAGGCCCCTGACCACTACGTGCATGTTCCACCGCCTCCCCTACCGCCTCCATCACCGCCATCACATCGTTGCCATCGACCGTCTTCCCTGGCATGCCATACGCCTGAGCACGGTCAGAGAGGTTTTGTATCGCAAATTGCTTGTACGTTGGCGTCGAGTAAGCATAGCCATTATTTTCAATCACAAACACAATGGGGAGTTTCTGCACAGCGGCGAAATTCAATGCTTCATGAAATGGCCCGGTGTTGGTTGCGCCATCACCACATGAAGCGAGCACAACGGTTGATCGCTTGCGCATCTTCATCGTCAACGCTACCCCGCAAGCCACCGGCAGCGATTCGCCCAACAAACTAATCATTGGCACAATACCGTGATGCATATCGCCAATATGCATCTGTCCATCACGTCCCAGCGTGGGAGAGTTACCGCGAGCGAGCCATTGACACATCACTGCCCGCGGCGAGCCACCACGTACAAGATGCATTCCCAGATCTCGATGCTGCGGTACAATGCAGTCACCGTCCCGCAGCATCATTGCCGCACCAACGGTAGTCGCCTCGTGTCCCTGTGCCGTGTACACACCACCCACAACACGCCCCTGTAAAAAGAGCGTGCGCGTGCGATCTTCCATAGCACGGGTGAGGCGCATAAAATAATAAAGATTTAACTCATCAATGTCGCTCAAAAGCTAGCTCCTTTGCTGTCTAACTGCTACAGACATTCTATCACAAACATCAACCAGAGAAAGAGAGGAGTATGGACGTGTTAAAATGATGAACGATAGGACAGTAGACATCGGCATAATTCTCTACTATACTGATTTTGACACTCAAATGGCACTCATTACTGTTTAAGGAGCACTTTATCGCTGGTAGAAGGATCGTGTTTTGTGAAAGGTGGAAGACGGATGAAGCAACCTCATGATGGAAGGACACATTTGGGTCGAGAGTTCAGGGCGCATGGGGGAAGGCAGTCGCTTTTGCATGACCTTGCTCCCCATCCCCCCGTCCTCGCTTCCTTTGTTAGACTGACTTGTTCCTCTGTCACATAAAATAGCGCAGGTCAAAATAGATCTGTTTGAGTGTCTCTGAGTTCATATGCACTCCTTAGTAGTCTCACAGCATCATATTTTGACATTAGGATGAAAGTATAGCAGAACTACCTTCCTCAGCTACAGATGTTACAATACATAAGAATGCTACTACTCAAGAACAGACGGTAGCCAAGAAAGCTATATAAACTATGTCGCGCTTAACGCGGTCCTTTGAGCAAGGGTATGTTATTGCTGGGCAAGGGACGCAGCTCATGCGCGATTTTAGCCAATGGTGTGCCTCACACCATCAACCACTCATCTACGCTAAACGCCAGGGTCAATCTACTCATGTCGAGATGGACTTACGTTTTGTTCCCGACGACCAGCACCTGAACGCATGCTCGCAAGAGAAGCTACGCGCCATCTACGATTATGTTGCCCGCCCCCGCTCACACTATGTCGCTGGCGCGACATACAGCTACATTAACGGCATAGCCAATGACCAGGCTGAACAAGTTATCCAGGCATTCCTCGCCATATTCAAGCAAAACCAGGGCATTGACGCGACGATCCCCACGTTTATCCCCCGCGCCGATAGCCCAACCTATGCACAGATGAAAGAGGCAAAGCAGAAAAAATACATCGTAACCCATGGCGTGAAGGACAGTTTTCCTCTCCGCTGGAGCCTTTTTTGTACCTCATCTGCCCTTCCCTACATCCAGGTCGTCGAGCAACGAAAAGGCCATGCAAAAGTAGAAGCAAAGCTTGCAAAGGGACAAAGATTCACCCCTCCTCTTGCGCAACACATAAAACTGGCCACGCGCCAACTAGGGATACTCGATGACGATCACACCATCGCTGAGATACGCCGCAACCAGGGTCGCTTCTACAGGCTAGATGATAGATCAGTGAGTATGCTCCGCACGATACCAACAGCAACGGCCATCTCCTTTGCCGAAATCATAGCTCGTGTACTTACCGAGGCCGGGTATTTGGATAGATTGAAGACAACATAAACATGCTCCCCTACCTCTTTGCCTCTGCTACCACAATCTCCTGGCGCAGGCGTTTGATACGCTGGCGATAGGCATCCTCCGGCTGGAGATAGCCCAACTTGGGCTTATCGCCCATACTGACATGCCATTTTCGGAAGGCCAGCCCAATCTCAGTCTGATACAGTGCCTTTATCCGTAGCCACTGCCTGAAGCCATGCTTGCGCCACACGCGCCGTTCCGCCTTCGTGCGCTGAAACGAGTTCTGCAACAGAGCATACTCATCCACCTTCACGACGCCGTTGCTCACCTCGACCGCTAAAAACTCACGGATCACCGCCGCTTCATGTGCCAACGCCTTAATAAGTATGTACAGTAGGAACATCTGCGCCAGAAAGGGCGGGATGTAATCGCCAATCAGAGCCAGTAGCGATAAAAACGTCACATCGTTATTGCTAGGAGAGGCAGTCAATGCCGCACTGGCCTGGAAATCGACAAAGTCAAAGAAGCTATGCAACCCCACCGCCACGACATAGCCCAGCAAAGGGATCATGATCTGTCGCCAGCGCACTTTTGTATGTCGCACATAGCCCAGTGCCGCCCCAAAACACACGGTAAAAGTCGAGTGTCCTAACCAACCTAGCATAATGCGGTAGACGATCAGAAAGACGGGAAATGACTTAAAATCGACCGCGAAGTACTGGAAATTCTCCACCATCGCGAAGCCTGCCCCAATCAACGCCCCATAGACAATACCATCGGTCACGTTGTCAAATTCGTCGCGTAATATAAGGAACAGGAGCAGCAAGCCCAATCCTTTAATGGTCTCCTCGGTAATGCCAGCATTCAAGCCCTGGAAGGCCGAGCGCAGCACATCGCTTGTACTTGGTCCCAGCAACCCCTGGAGCGCGGCATCCACCTTCTTTTCAATAAATAAAGCCGGTGGAATGGCGATAGTCGCTCCCCATAAAAAGGCAGCCAGCCGCAGAAACCACGGTTCACGCTCGTAGCGATCCATAAAATTGACCAGCAAATTAATGCCCACGGCTGGCACCGCCGGAATAAGCAGAGCGGCCAGGATACTGGGCACACCATACAGGGCCAGTGCTCTGAAGCCAACCAGGCTATTAAGCACAAGCGTCACAATGGCGCTGATACACAGGATAGCCACGCCAACGCCCGCGATTAGCCAGCGCGAGCGCACTCCCATCCGTTGTGGTAACGCGAACTGCATTGTCACACCCGCGCCCATCAAACTTTCCTCGTCCTCATCGTCCCACGGTACGGGCGCGAATTCAGGCTCAGGCTGCACTGGCAACGGCGTGGGTTCGGACAAGTGTTGCTGCACACTCTGTGCTGATGGCAGTGCTGCCGATGCGGTTGGTCGAACCAATTTCTTATCGCGCTGCTCCTGGTGCTCTCTCCACTGTGTGGGAGCTTCACCGAAAATAGAGGGTTCGTCCTCCACCTGCACAGGAAGCTTCATCGTCTGCATTTGCTCTGTAGCAGTCTCGCTCACTGTATCCACAAGCACCGCATTCGTCTGCGGCGCGATTAATTGTAGCATCGTGCTTCCCAGGATAAGGATATCTTGTGGATGCATGGGGAAACTCGACCCGCTAGGGACGCTATGCCCATTGACACGCACAATATTTTGCGTCGTCAGATTGGTAACGTGCCATCCATAGCTATCCAATACCAGGCGAGCATGTTCTCGTGAGACAGTAGGGTCCAGCAAAACAATATCGTTATGTAATGCACGCCCAATAACTGTCTCGCGTTTTGTTAGCAGGTGTACCAACCGCTCTTCCGGCAACCAACCAGAGGGATACTTATCCTGCAAATTCGTCGTCGCATTCGCAGGTAATCGCACCCGTATCACCCGCAACACGCCGTAATTTTGCTTCATATTTTGTCCCGGCTTCATTAACCTCGGCTTCATTAGCAAGGCGGAAAATCATTGCTTATAGCACTATCATACCTTTTTTGTATGATTACCAGCGTTTGTTCAAAACAGATTCTTGCTAGAAAATCTGCCCAATTGTCCTCAATGACCATTTTCCAATCCTACATCCAGGACGATCTCCCCGCTATATTCTCCCACCAGATGGCACATATGCTCCCATTGCATAATAATGGCCGCGTAACGCTCCCAGTAATCGGGTGCCTCTTCCTCAACTTGTCGCCAATACATATATGCGCCACGGTCTACGAACGTCGTTGTTAGCACATAGTCGCCCGTTCTATCGCCATCAGCACGCAACAGCGCGACATGTCGAACACCCGGTATCCAGCGTTGCATCTCTAAATAACCAGAGTTCGCTAACGCCTCTAAATCCGCCCCTGTATGGCCCGCTTTCAGTTGCCATAGACGTACAGCATAGTAATCACCCATGCCAGGCCCACTCCTCAATTGTTCTTTCTCTTGCCCTACTATACACGGGAACCCCCCACCTGACAAGATGGTAACGCACAGTTGCACAGTGGACAGGGCCTGGGAATAAACGTAGCCAACAAGCGTGTTGTGATTTTATAGAAGTTCAATCTCTTATCCGCGTGACAACAGATACCAGATCTCACTTCACCCTTTACCGGAAACATAATCACTTTACTAAATGGAGACTATTTTCATGCTCGATTTCACTGTGGTAAGAAACCACACCATGTCCATGACTGACCTGGCACAAAACCTCAAGAAGGCCGACCTGTATACTGCGACCGACGAGATGATCGATACCATGCTTGCTATCGTCGCCTCCGCGACCGATGCCGATGTCGTATTTGTGCCGCAAGACCCGCAGGCCAACGATACTTTTGGCGATCCGGCTGAACGCGAATTAGCCTGGACACTTGGTCACGTCGTCGTCCACGCCACCGCATCCTCGGAAGAATCAGCCGCCTTAGCACTCACCCTCGCTCGTGGACTAGAGGTCGAAGGTCGCTCACGATACGAGACTCCCTGGCAATCTGTCACATCCATCACACAGATTCGCCATCGTCTTGAAGAGAGCCGTCGCATGCGCAAAGCCATGCTTGATGCCTGGCCAGACGAGCCGCACCTCGATGTCACTTACAAGCCCTATACACAACTCGGCCCGCTCAATGCCATCTCACGCTTCATCATGGGTCTATACCACGATGATAGCCATGTAGAGCAATTACGAGAAATCATGCGCCAGGCACAAGCGGTGACATCCCGTTAATACACATTAACGCAAATGTGCAAACACTGGTTTGTGAATGATTGCTGAGGGGACCCTGGTAATCTTTACTTCAAACCCTTCATCACTTATGTCAATTGCGCTATCGGCCTCGCTCGTCCCATACCCATCGCCGTCTTGTATCCCACTCCCGTGTAAAACGCCAACTTGGACAATAACACGATCTGCTGTCGTACCGTCAACGCCTCCTCCGCTACCACCTCGTCCGGTCCACGCAGCAGGTACTTACATTGTCCCACAAACCCCTTTTGCGGATGATTGGTAAACACGAGCCGATGCGTCTGCAAATTGTAATCCTCAATAATCATTCCGTCATCCGCTATATACTCCTCTATGTGTTCCTTCTGCACCAGCTCTGCCAGTTCAGGCGGAGCCAACTCTTGCCAACGTCGTGCCAAACCCGGAAACACATAATAGGGCAGAGGCAAACGCGCATAATAATTCTCGTACAGCCGCCCTTTGGCACCACCCCGATTAAACGTGGTCAGCGAGGCAAACTCCAGGTTCAGCGGCTCATTTTTGCCCAGCTTCAACGTCCGTGCCTGCTCCACCAGCTTGCCAAACGACGTAAACCCCGCCCAGCCAGCACTATCACTGCTATCCGCCACCACCTCTTCCAACAAAAATTGCTGCTTGCCAATCCGCATAAACGGACGCCGCTTCGTCCCGACTGCCCCCACATCCTCCATATTAAACTGCGACAACGCGTTATAGAACAGCGGAAACAGTTCCCCCAGCAGCAACGTCACTCGCACCACATACGTCTTCTCAGGCTCCAGTGGCAGATGCACATTATCGCGTTCCGCCAGCATCATCCTCGGCTGTGGCAACGGAAACTGCAAGCTCGAACACGTAAACAATCGCCGTTTATTGCCATCGTGCAGCATCGTCGCCACCTCCGGCGCAGCCGTCCGCATCCAATCCAACCACGCCCCATGCACCAACTCACCCGAAAACGCCATCAACGTCCCCCGCTCCAACGGTCGCAACTTCAGCAAAAACGCATACAATTTCGCCGGAGCATTTGGGGCTAAGGGTAGTTCCATCTACAACATCCTTTTGCTCTTATTCGGAAGCTTTTTTCTCATCCTCAACCAACTTCCATATCCCTTTTGGGCAAATTTCAAATGACTGGGTTTCCTTGACTTTGCCACCAGGCAACCAACAAATTTCAGCTTCTGAATGCTCATTTCCAAAACCAGTATTTTTCGTCTCTCTTCCGACAAATGGCTCGATAGTTCCATCACATTGCAAATTTTTAGCCACTGCATGGGCTAATAATGGCTGGCCTTCGGGTATAATTAGAACAGGATGACTACCTGAACAATCTAATTGATAACCAAAGCACTGTTCACATGGAGATAGTGGGGATAGTGGTAACGATTGTACAAGCTGTACCCTTCCCCAACCATAGCCACGCTCACCACCAAATTGCAATTTGCTGAGAGCATTTTCCCATAAAAGCGTACAATCATCCTTCGCGAAAATATAGCCAACAAGAAATACTGGCTTTGTATCATAAGTACCATCATGATTAAGAATAGAGCGAGTATGAGGAGCAATAAATTCTGTTTCGTGCAAACTACCTGCTTCTGCGCTATGCCCTCCTTCTAAAGCTGTACTTGCATAGCTCCCTAAAAATGTCCAGGAAAATGTATCCCACTCATCACCTAACCACGGCCAAAGAGCATCTTTTTCTTTCTGCGTCGATGGATAAAAATAAGTGAAGGCAAGTTGCTCATCAACCGCTATTCTAGTACCTTCATAATCACTGCCACCATTTTCCCGTGTTAATCTGGCAGTGAGAGCACCCCAAATACTACGACCAATAACATATGGACGCGTCTGCTGTAAATTTCCCAATTTGCGCCAGCCAATATGCATCGGAGAAAGAAGGCGAAACGATACCTGATATGCCTTCCACGTCATGGCGTTACATCCTCTGCTAACTTTACTTCCTGGTTGTCTACCTGTAGTTTGTCTTCTTGTGTCTTTTCAGCACTCCAGGCTTTGGCACCATAGCGGGTATAAATGAGGGTCTGCTCCCATAATTGCTTGACCAGCAGCAATCTATCAAGATCGTTGCAGACTCTATCGGTTAAAAATTTCAAGGCAGTACTAGCATTCGGACGCGCTGGTGCTTGTAAGCCTAGCTCTGACGTAATGGAAAGAAGATTATAGCGACACTCTTCCGCAATTGGCTTCTCTGCCGCATTGCTACGCGAGTAAAGATACAACATAGAGGCATAGACACCATTCTCTTGCAACACTCCTAACGCCTTGGTCACAAGATTTTCAACGTTATTGACATCATATTTTTTTGTTCTTGTACTGCTAATGATAGCTTGTGCGGCTTGTGCGGCAATCAAATCGAGGTTTTTCATTATCGTACACCTCCATTGTTCACATCCCAGTCTGCCACACAGCGCATACGTCCAAAACCGCGTGTACCCATGCCACCAACACCAAGATACTCGATCAATTTCGCGCCAGTCAGCACAACATCTAACGGGCGATTCCACGTTTCCCCAAGGGGACTTCCAGCATTATCAGTATATGTTTTCCTCTTCTCCTCTTTCCCATCTTCCTTCTTTTCAACAACTTCTTCCATCTTGTATTGTTTATTAGTCACAGGAAACTTTGAAGTGCCATTCCCATTACTCCGATAATCATCCTCAACAACGTCAGTCCAAAGCCATGTAGTACGCGGAATGGCTTCATATGTGAACAATGCTCCAGTTTCTGCAGCTCCTGTCGCAGGGTCAATACTAACTGAGGTACGAACCTCTAAATTGCTATTAACGATCTGCGAAAAAAGCTTTAGACTCACAAGCACTATTCTTCCTGCGATAGCTTTCCAATCGGGGATACCAACGACTGACTCTGGTGGTGTTATTGTTAATCCAGGAGTAGTTTGAAACAGGAGCCAACCCAGATTCAATTCCTTGTTCCAGTTCAAATTAGTTACAACTCTCTCATCTGAGAGTTCGGCACTTTGTGGCAAAGTGACACTACTCAATCCCCAAGCCTCTCTTACTCTATCCTCAGTACTGACCCAAACCGGTCCCGCCATCGAACTTACTGGAAAGAACAAAATATGCGCATCCCCAATACTAATAGTTCCTGCCTGATTACTACTCCCTGATTTTGCCCCGTCGCTATTGTTGGTGTCCGTCGCGGTGCCAAAAGTATAGATAATCGGGCAACTAGATTTATTACCTTTGAAATTTTTATGCTGACCTGCGGCATCAGGTTTACCATAACGCATCGCAGCATAACTTCGCGTCGCACCTGCTAAGCTAGTTCCTGGTATTTTTGGCAAGTCTGTCCCCGGTTCACGAGCAATCGTCATATCAACTCTACCTAAACGATAGCCTCCCGCACCAACATGAACGGGGTCCAGCGTCATGAAAAGTAAACGCTGCTGGGTATAGAGTGCGCGTGCTGTAGCAGCAACTTCTGTCATTGTTTCTCTCCCTTTAAATCAACTTCCGTTTTCTTCTTGAGAATATGCATGTAGAGGTCTGCAACATCTGCCAACTGCCCACTAATAGCAGCTTTGTATAAGGAATTCTCATTACTATTACATGCCGGATGCTTTCCCTCTTGCCAGTTAGCAGTGTTTATGATGTCGCATACCATCTGTTCAAAAACAGAACTGTCTTGCTTCCTCTCCAATGTCCACTCTTTTCGCTTAGTCTCAATGAGGCTAACAAGAGTATCAATCTGCGAAGTGAACAATCCCTCTGATAAAATCGTCCACAACTTCTTGAAATCCTCAAGTTGCTCCAAACAATATGGACGAGCAGATCGCGTATCTCCACGTCTTCTACCATCATCGTAGCTTACCTCGAAGCGTCGAGCAGCAGTGTCGAGCAATTCAAAATCAAGGTGCGAAGGCATATAGGAAACCTCATCACCTACTTGAAGGTCGGTTACATGTACCCATGGCTCCCCATCAATGCCTTTAAACTTCCTGGTTCTCATGACATCACTTGAGGCATCTTTTTTCAAACACCAGTACGGATACCATACATCTTCCGTAATTTGATCGCCCATGATCGTCGGTACTACCAGTTCTATAGTTCGTTCGCCCTTTTTAAGTGTAAGCGAAACCTTTAAAGGCCACTCACCTTTATCCACACCTGCTACATTCCACGTTTCACTAGCAGTAGGATGCCTTAGCATTCTTCGCCCCGCATCAAGAATAGCTGGAAGAGGTGTACGGCTACCCGCAAAAACGACGCCCATACTTAAAGGCAACCGATTGCGAACCTTGCCCATCTCCCGTTCATACTTTTCCTTAATGGCATCAACAACGGCTATTGCCTTGTCGGCAGGTACTAATGCCATAAATGTTTGCGGTTCGGCGAGGATAGGGATAGCAGGAGTATAAGAGGTTGTTTCAACTTCAACTTTTTTAATACGCAATTTTCCAAGAGCTTTATTGGAACTGCCGTAACCTGTTGGAAGTTCTATATCCAATAATTCCCCCTCAGGTAAGAGACTTTGTATATACTCCGCCGCTGCTTTATAATCTTCAACGGTATAGCTCCCTTTGTGCTTTTCAATTGGAGCATCCAATAAGATAGCAGTTCTCAGGAGGTTATCAACCGTAAGAAATTCTCCATCTCTCGTACAAGCTACACTGAGACTCATATCTCGCAGCTTGAGGTCATACGTGTGAAAGCGGTATATGTTATTATCTGATTCAGTCTTCTGTTCAAAACGCGCCTGAATGGATAGGCGTGAATTAATTTCGCCAACATAATTGCCAAACTCATCTTTCTGGTTTAGCCAAAAAGAACGTGTTGTTTCCCAAACACGAGATAGGCGAACCGGAGCTTCGGCCCTTTTCATATCTGCTGGTGAGTCTATTAACTTCGGTAATATGTAATAGTGCTTCTCTAAGAGATCACCAATAATTTCTTTGCCCCTGATATCTTGAGTCTGAAATGATAGCTCTTCTGAAACCTGAAAAGTGTGTTCCCAAAGCTCATACTCATCTGAGGTGATATTTGGCAAGTCAGCTTTAACACTAAATTTATAAGGCTCACTTGGTTTTTCCCGATATTTGATAAACGTTATGATTTCAGCCAAATTTTCAATTGCTAAAAGCTCTCTAAGTCTTACATGAGCCTGTCTCAATTTCTCATCCGTATAAGCTTGAGGATAAAATAACATTGTTCCATCAAACCAAGCTTCTAGCCCAAATTTACCTATGATTAATGCAGTGCGTCCTTGTGTATCTGCAACTTCATCCAACCAAACTGTAGTATTTAATCTAGGGATCCAATTTTCAGTTCTATCATCACGACGCTCCTCACATACATAGCAAACCTTACGCTCAAGAGCCTTGCAGGTCTGGCAGAACAGCTTAGCAGGGCACTTTTCACCTCTGGCTTTATAAGCATAATGGCTCTTGTTATCCCTTGCACCCCCTCCTTGTGGCCTTACTTGACAAACAGAACAAATGTCCTCCTTATTGCCGCCATCCCACCAACTAGCCACAATAGAGGGATCTGAATTTAAAAATAACTTTTTATTAAGGTAATCGCTAATGGGTAGGGATGACGGCTCCCTCTCCTCTTTCTTTCTTCCCCATCTCTTATTCTCATCTAGTTCAATTAAAGGAACTATTTCTCCCCGTAACTTTAACAATGCTCGATTTTTCTTCTCAGGAAGAGCATTACCAAATGCCTCTTGTATTAGATCCTCTAGTTTCTTACCTTGCTTATCTTCCCATGCCAGTAAATTTTCAACATCTGGCACAATAAAAACGCTACCATTTTCATCACGATAGATTTCGGTTCCTAGTGGATATTTTTCCTCCAGAAGCAAACGCACATTATCTAGTCCAGACTCAACAAGCTCTTTATACGCCAATAAGTCAGGTATACGATTAGCTCTAGTAAAAAAATCTAATCCATTAAACCTGATACTTAGAAGGTCCCATTGTATTTGCTCTGGCTCCTTCTTAGATACCTTATCTGAGTTCTGTTCATCCTGATTCTCTAATAAGACTCCTGCTAATGCTGCTTTAAATAAAGCAGCTGTAATACTGCCCCAGTTCCAAAGAGTAACATCATTAATAGGTCGGCGCGTATCAGCAACAGCATAACTGAATGCCTCTTTGACCTTCTGTTTAAAATTAGCATGTTGTTCGATAATGGTATCAAAAGGCAATGATGTAAGACGCTCTTCCAATTTGATTAAAGGTTCCGATTCATAGCCAAAGGGATTACTACTATGAGCAGCTTTCCGTGTTTGTTTGAGTAAATAATAGGTTTCTTCTTTCTCCATATGAGCAGCACTATGACAATAGCCCAAAACTCGTACTAACCATTTTTTCCCCCTTTCACGATCGATATTTCTAGGCATTCCGTATCTAATCAATTCTGCTAAAGTTACACTTTCTCCCAGTAAAGAGAAACTATATGTTGCTATATCTTCTAAATGAGATTGTTTATAAGAGTAGTTATGTGAAATAGAAGGCTCGGCCTGTTGCTCAAGTTGCTTTTCATCACATTTTCCCATATCGTGCAGCAACGCAGCAGCCTCTGCCAGTATCAACGCTTTTTTAATATCTTTATCCGCAAGCACTTCTAAGCTGTTAACCATAATCATGCCTTCTCTAGTTTGCTATAAAACTACCATTCCACATTTCCGGTGGTACTCACTAACTTTGAAAAACTTTTGAACGCTTCCTGCTGCTCTTTGCCCTTTATCGACAATGTTCCCTTGATATCTTCTCTCGCCAACCCAAATCCACTACTCGTTTTAGCTCCAAATCCATATAATTGGAACATCGCTTGCAATCCTGTAACTACTAACTTCAACTCATCAGTCATCTGGGTACGTGTTTTTCCCTCCTCCTCACCGATAAGGTCGAAGGGAATATACAGTAGAGTAAACGTTCCCTCGCTGCCCTTGGGTACACTTTCAAATGGAATAGGATTGCTTCCCGAACGTAACTTACGATCCTGGGGATTGATGATCTCTAAACTCTTCAATGTGAAGAACGTGGGATAGAAGGATAAGCGGCCAGATCTCAATTTCTCCTGCTCTTCAACACCCTTCTCATTACCGAATAGGTGACGTATTGGCTCATCTTCCTCTTTGTGGTCTAGATGCCAGAGAGCAGAGCGTAAGCTACCCTTCCATGAAGTTGATGCGATGTAGGGCAGTCCAAATATCTTGTCCTTGCGTACAGGATTATCAATGATATAGAAGGTTTGTTCATCACGCGAGATATATGGTTGGGCCAGGGCAAAGGTAAATTGTATGGCGAAAGAATAGGTCGGTAACAATGTCAGATCAATACGCGGAGACGCAAAGTTACTCCTAAAATACTCACTACCCTCTTTCCAGCTACTAGTTAGTTCCTGTAAACAATCAACTCTGCGATTTCTTTCCTGCCATACTGTCCGCAAACTTACAGCGTCTGCACTCTTCGTTCCGTCTAAAAATTCATATGCAACTGCTGGCGGTAACTGCTTTAGCAGACTCTCTCTAATACTCTGCGCTCTACGTTCTGCATCCTCTCTCTTTTGTCTATCTCTTGCCCTCTTGGCTTCTTCAATCTGATTTTCCTGTCGCCCCAAATCCTCTATGAGCTTCAATGCTCCTTGAATTTCATAGTTCATATAATCCCGCATCATGAAGCCCCTTTTACAAAAAACTTTTCCAGGTATGCCACTACGCTGATATTCTTTTCAGGATCATAATCAAGCCAGAATGGCACATGCTCTTTCCCATAGGTATCTTCCAGAAAATAGTACATTTCGTTCAGTATTTCGCTACGTGGAATTTTTGGATGGGCCATACTGGGTATCCAACCCCACATTCGTATAGTTCCATTCTCATAGGGATATGACATCATTATCTTAGCACCTACGCGGTTCTGCCCTCTTACATATCCCATTATTATATGCCGCAAATCATCCTTGCCTTTATATACTTCGCGAAACATACCTCGTAGATCATACTTGAGATCAAACGTATCTGACGCTGTAGCCGAACGAACGTTTACTCTAGCAAAGAACATATTCTGCAAACAAGGTAAATCTTCATTGACTGCGGTCTTTAAATCACCGCTTTTCTCATGTCTCGCTACGATTTGTTTCAGATTATCTATAAGCGGCTGAATACTCTGTGAAGGTACAATGCGTACCACGCCTAATCCCATCTGTGGCTTAGCCCCTATACCAGCGTTATCCGCAATGAACTGGATTAAGGAGCCAACAACTTTTGGATCAAGATACGTATTTCCTGTCTTAGCCGTAGTAATAGGAGCAGTTGATATGATTTTGAGCTTCAATTGACCTTTCAGAGGATTACTCTTGAGATACCACTTATGGCCTTGAGTGCGGGCCGATGGATGATCTGAAGATAAATTGAAGACGAGACCGCCTGAACCATCAGGAACACTTGCCGTCGGTTGCTTTTGTTGCAGGGTATCCTCAGTAACAACAAGCTTGAAACGTCGCGCCCAGCCGGTTGTACCAAATATCATGCAAACATCACATAAACCATTATGAGGTTTTTTATTAGGCTCGTAGATACACGTATGCTTACCAGGGTCGCAGGCATTTCCGCCAACGCTTCGTACCAATACTTCATACCACCAACGTAGGCTACCCAGAATGCCTGTCATATGTAACTGGTCAGCTTTGCCTTCAAGGCCGCCAGTCCAAATAGGGGTAAGGGTTTCCAGTTTGATTTCCAGGGAGTCCGGCATAGTATCACTACTCCTCTGTTTCGTGCTTGCTCATCATTATTAAGAGTCTTCTTAGTTTACACCATTAGCACTACTATGAAAAGAGTTTGGGACTTTTCTGACCATTTTGTAATGTTCTACTTATAGAAATTGTTTTTAATGGCTATTCCTTAAAAATCTCATTTTCAATATTTCTGCAATTGTTATGCATAATATTCATCCTTACAACCTCGCCCACCACCTATCCGTAATAACAGAGATGCTAGTAAGGGATTCGTAGTTGTAACAAGGGACGAACTTCCCAACATAGGCGAGATTCTCAAACGAGAAGCTCTAACTCCCACTTTTCCGAGGATATAACCATGCTCATCCTAAACTTCACCCACCCCCTCACCGAAACCCAGCGAGCGCAAATCTCGGCTCTCGCCGACACCTCTATAGAGGAAGTCATCACTATACCGGTGCGGATCGACCAGGTCGAACCATTGGCACCACAAATTACCGCTATCGTCAACGCCGTGGGCTTATCATCTGAGGAATGGCAAACGCGCACCTTGCTCATAAACCCACCTGGATTCACACCCGCCGCCCTCGTCTTGCTAGCAGAACTTCATGGGCGTATTGGTCGCTTTCCCGCACTAATACGACTGCGTCCAAAACTTGGCCCCGTTACTACATACGAAGTCGCTGAAATACTCAACTTACAATCCATTCGTGAAGAGGCGCGTCGTCGCCGCTAATCAATTGACACGATACCGTGTTATGAAAGCTTTTCACGCTCCAATTCACCTCTTGCTTACTCCCCCAAAATATGATATGCCTTCCTAAGGTGACACCTTGTCAGAGCAGGTACCATAGTCTCTCTCCTACTAACATCCTTGTCACTTAACCGATGATTTTGCAGTTTCAAAATACCATAGTTTTGCAGAGAATCAGCCATTTTTCGCCGAATTGATGCACATTTTCACTGAACCGTGTCAAAAGTAAATGGCAGGGGTTAGTATATTGTTTGAATTGTGGAGTTTTATCCACTGTCGCCAACTATATAAATTCAACACCGATGATGTGATTCTTTCCAGGCTCAGTCTTAGCAAGTTTCAGGGCTAAGTAAACTTCACGAAAAGATCTACCGAAACCAATCGAGCAAGTCATACCTGATGTGATACTATGATAAATTCGCTGGAGTTCTTGGAGAGCAGTTTCGTTAAAGCAACCCTTAAAAAGAATATTATCTCCTGCAGAGTAGATTATTTCCCCGTTAAGAAAATTTTTCTTGATGAATTGAACTGACTCACTGATAGCTTGCTCAATAGAACAGCTCATTTTCTGTAATTTCAACTCATCATTAGCAAATAAAAACAGATCCTCTAATTTTAATCCGGTATTGTCTCCATCTACACCAAAATAAAAAACATCTTCTGGATTAATATCTAACGGAGAAATTATTTGAATTTTCATCTGTTGGTCATCGATCTTTCCTTCAGCTAGAATGGGATATATTATTTCGTTATAAAGTTCAATAAAAGGTAATGTAATTTTAGTAGATATATCAGCTTTAAAATATTCTAATTTGGATAATTTGGAACTTTTATGTGTGCTACTGTTCCTTAGATAGAGGACGAAACTGTTGAGTCGTTGGAAAAAATCAAAATCAAAATTGAGAGGGGAAATCTTCTTAATTTCTGACTCGACTAAAGACAATTTGTCACCTAGTGTTCTGCGAGCGTCTTTGGTGCCTGGACGCTGTGGGATGAACTTATCTATGAGAATACTAATCAGATCTTCCACACTTGCTGACACCGAGCTAGAAACTATACGATAAAGAGCACTGTCTCCTTTCCTATCGCCAAGTAACTTCAATTGAATAGAGTGGGCGAGATTACCCTCAAAAAAATTTCGATCAGCCGCAATTCTATCTATCTGTTCGTATTTATTTGCATGTTTCTTGATAATTTGTTTGTAACGCAAAATTTCTGTTAGATTAAGATAAGCGATGTTATCAAGTTGTGTCGCTTTTGGAACTGCAACATAGCTTGCTTTGAGGATTTTTAAAGGCAGATATCCTCGCTCTTGAGTTAATTTACCAAGTTTTACAACATCTATTATATATTGATGTCCTAGTTCTAATATAAGCAGTTGTTGATAATAAATTTTTGTAACTACTTAGGTGCCCAAGCGACCGGTAAAGGATGACCCTGGAAAACCGCCGTCAGAGCAGAGAGCATGGGATGCCCTTGCTTCTGCATCGTGGAGAGATAACTGCGAATATGGCAAAAAGTG
>JBPCJY010000028.1:0-4310 GCA_051004815.1 Ktedonobacteraceae bacterium | reverse complement strand
AAAACAACCCCACCCCCCGCCCCCCCCGCCCCCCCCCCCCCCCCCCCCCCCCCCCCCCCCCCCCCCCCCCGCTCCTGTTAGCTCTCACAACAACGAAACTTTTAGTGCGGGCCAGCGTTTCTCACTTCTTCGCTGGGCAGGGTGAATTGCTGGAAGTTCTTCTTGAAACGGGCAGCGAGATCAGCCGCCTGACGATCATAGGCCTCTTTATCTTGCCAGGTGTTGCGGGGGATAAGCACCTCGCTGGGTACGTCCGGGCAAGTCGTGGGGATGCTAAAGCGAAAGATGGGATCGGTCACTGTCTCTACGCTATCCAATTGTCCGTTGATAGCTGCTCGTACCATCGAACGGGTATAGTTGATATTGATACGCGAGCCGACGCCATAGGGGCCACCTGTCCAACCAGTGTTGATCAGGTAGCAGCGTACATTGTGCTTCTCGATGCGCTCACGCAGCAGATTGGCATATTCACCAGGCCGCAGTGGCAAGAAGGCCGCACCAAAACACGAGCTAAAGGTGGCTTCTGGCGTTGTGACACCCGCCTCCGTTCCGGCCAATTTGCTGGTATAGCCCGACAAGAAGTAGTACATAGACTGCTCCGTGGTCAGCTTAGAGATCGGCGGCAGGACACCAAACGAGTCAGCCGAGAGGAAAATGATCGCTTTGGGTTGCCCACCCATACCAGACTCAATGACATCGTCGATAAAATCAACGGGGTAGGCTGCACGAGTGTTTTCAGTGAGGGAGTCATTAGCATACTCAGGCTCACGGGTCTTCGGATTCAGCACCACGTTTTCGTAGACGGCACCGAAGCGAATAGCATTCCAGATTTGCGGCTCGTATTTCGCGGAGAGGTTAATGCATTTTGCATAGCAGCCACCCTCAAAGTTAAAGACACCGTTGTCGCCCCAACCGTGCTCATCATCACCGATCAGGCGGCGGCTAGCGTCGGCTGAAAGGCTGGTTTTGCCAGTACCCGAGAGACCAAAGAAGAGGGCAACCCCATCGTCATCGCCAACGTTGGCCGAACAGTGCATCGGCAGGACGCCTTTGGGCGGCAAGAGAAAGTTGAGGATAGTAAAGATAGACTTCTTCATTTCACCCGCGTATTGCGTCCCTGCAATCAAAATGAGGCGTTCCTCAAAGTCGATAATAATGGCAGCTGCGGAGCGCGTCCCATGCACACGCGGGTCAGTATGGAAATTCGGGACACAGAGAATCGTGAAGCCAGGACGGCCACTGGTCAGATCACTTTCACTGGCGCGTAGAAATAGCTGCCGCGCAAAGAGATTATGCCAGGCCAGTTCAGTAACCACCTGGATGGGCATACGATACTCCGGGTCTGCCCCCGCCGCGGCATCTAGCACGTAGACATCGCGCCCCTGCAAGTATGCCGCCAGGCTGCTACGGACAGCCTCGAAATGTTCCTGCGACATGGGATGGTTATTCTCACCCCACCAAATTTGTGAGGCATGTTCTTCATTGGCAACAATAAACTTATCTTTCGGAGAACGTCCCGTGTGCGATCCCGTGGTAGCAGCAAACGCTCCATTTGACGCCAGCAGACCCTCTTTACGAGCCAATGCATGTTCCACCAAATCGGCAGGCGCGAGATTCCAGTTAATATCACCTAAGTTTACTAGCCCATATTCTTCCAGGGCTTTCCGACTCATCATCATAGTCATCGTTATTTCTCCTTCTGAGACTCTTCATTGAGACTCTTCCTAGTTGAAGCTCTTTTATTGTCAAGGTAGCATTATAGCAGTAACAAAAAATAACCGCTCTCCCAAATTATACACCAATTTTGCTCGCTCTAACTACCGTTAGTCAAACAAACTTCCCGCCTGTTCGCAAACTAACTTCAAATTACTCACTCGCCAAAAAAGCATAGTTCTTGCGAGTCGTTAAATAGCAGAGTACAATAGAGGTAAGCAAAGTGCATGGCCTTACGACCAATGAATGGCACATGCTATCCCTCTCTTGTCGAATGTCGTCTAATGACTTCCGTGGCAATTAGGAGGAGCACCGATATGTCGCAACACCATACATGGGACTCCTGGCCTGGCTGGTCAACTATCTCGGCCAACCCTGATACCAGCTTCACCATCTGGTTTACCGGTCTACCGGGGACAGGCAAAACCACCATCGCACAATTAGTGAAGAAAGCATTACTGGCTCGTGGCTTCAAAGTCGAAATTATTGATACACAGAGTCTTGCTTACTGGCTACAACACGAACTGCATATCGAAGAAGACATAGAAGACGTGAAGGAAGAGCGTAGCCACGCACCGGGCTATGATGCATTTATTACCTACATATGCGCTCTACTGGCCCGCAACGGCATTATCACTATTGCCGTCTCTGTTTCTCCCTATAAAGAAGCGCGTCTCCATGCACGAGAGCAAATTCGTCATTTTATCGAAGTCTATCTGCACTGTCCCAATGAAACCCGCGACAAACGCTTGCGCCAACTTGAACTTACACCCAATTTTCCCACGCATCTCTATCAACCACCCACCAATGCCGAATTAAGTATCGATACTGGACTTGAGGTATCTGAGCGCAGTACATTACGCATCGTTGGGCATCTTGAGCAAATTGGGCTTGTAACTCCCCTTTGGCAAGATGCCGCTATGGCCGATGAAGAGGTGAACAGTGTCATAACTCGCTTGCAAGCATTGGGCTACCTGGATTGACCTGAAAATCACATAGTATGCTGCAACCGTCTTACATAAGCTACAAACTGATCGCCGCGATCAAATTCATTGAGGAACATGCCAAAGCTGGTATAGCCTGGCGAAAAGAGTAACACATCCCCTGGACGGGTAAGCGAAACCGCCTTATCTAATGCCCCTTGTACATTGTCGAAAACGCCGCGTACTGGCACCTCCACGCCCTGCTCTTCGGCTGCATCTTGCAATGCAGGCAATAGCTCATCAGTGCCTGACCCTGTGAGCAAAACAACGTCGCGGCAACGACGGATAATAGCGGCAGGCCATTCCTCCAGTGGAAGCTTCTTTGTGTTGCCACCAGCCACAAGTACGATGGGAGCGTCAAAAGCTTCCACACCCACCTGGCCGGCAATAGGGGTCGTACTCGTGCTATCATTGATGTAACGTACACCATCAATCACGGCAACCTCTTCCAGTCGGTGCGCGACACTTTGAAATTGCCGCACAACCCTGTCAATACACTCATCTGCGATGCCTAACAAGCGTGCTGTAGTGGTCGCCAGCAGCACATTCTCTTGATTGTGTTGGCCGACCAGCGGTGAGTGGGTAAAAATAAAAGGGATGATGTCGCTTGAACCGCGTTTGAAACTGCCCCCACGTTCCTTACTGGTAAACCAGACTTCACCTGGAGCCTCTTCGCCAAAGCGTCGCGTCCAGGGATTGTCATAATTAAAGACTGCCAGGTCATTCGCATGTTGGTAGCGGAAGATATTGGCCTTGGCCGCGGCATAGTCTTCCATCCCATTATAGGTATTGAGATGATCGGGATAGATATTGGTCATGACCGCAACAGCGGGACTCAAACGGTGCGGAGCTAATCCTTCTAGTTGCCAGCTAGACAGTTCTAATACGACCAATGTTTCAGGTGTAATGGTAGGAAGTAAAGAAAGTGTCTCAACACCAGTAACATTGCCGCCCAATACAGTGGGTAGCCCGCTTTCCCGCACAATTGTATGGATCAGGGTAGTCGTGGTCGTTTTGCCACGGGTGCCGGTGATACCAATAATGCGGCCTGGACAGGCGAGGAAGAAAAGGGCGATCTCCATTTCAATACTGGCTCCATGTTCGCTGGCCAGTCGTAAATAGGGCGAGGTAAGCGGTATCCCCGGATTGCGAATAACCATATCGGCCCAGATAAAATCCTCGTTGCGATGCTCACCCAGTATAAATTCTATCGGCAACCCTGCCAGAGCCTGTACACTTGGGGCCAGTATCGCTGGCGATTTCATATCCGTCACCCGCACCAGCGCCCCCTGCTGGGCAGCATAGCGAGCAGCCGCCATGCCCGAACCCTGTAAGCCCAACCCCATCACCAATACACGCCTTCCACGCAAATCCATGAACGTTTGTCCTCTTCTTAACTAGTTAGTGTGCAATCGGCTCATTGTTGCGCCAATAATAGCAGAAAATGTCTTTTGATACAAATCTACCAAAGCAGCAACAGATATTTGGAGAGAAGGGATGTCATTCTGGGCGGAGCGAAGAAGCTGTCTGCCTGACCACCAAAGATTCCTCGCTCCGCTCCGAAGGACAGCCAGAACATCTCTCCAGGCCACTCCAGGGAAACCTCTTCTCCCA